>JAWXUY010000049.1:0-10551 GCA_044425885.1 bacterium
AAGATTAAATATATTAAAATTAAGTATAAATAATAAGTAATTAGCAAATAAATTGAGATTGAGATTTAAATATGAATAATAATAATAATAATAATAATAATTTTAAATATTCTATAAAAGTTTTAAAAAATTCAAGAGGCATAAAAAAAGTTAAAATATGTAAGTACTGCAAAACTATAAACGATGTTTCTTATATGTCTTCTAAAAATGCTAGATTATTTAAAAGATGTATAGTTTGTAAATGCAAATTATAAGCTAACATATCAATTTTTTTTATATGTTTCAAACAATTTTTTTTAAAAAATAATTTTTTTTTAATTTTTTATTAAGTTTTATTTTATCGTTGTCGATATAATAATTAGAAATAAAATTAACTTAAAATTTAAAAGGGGGATTTTAAAATGGCAATTTACACAAGTGATGTAAATAGAGTAACTGGTCTATCTGGAATTGATACAGATAGTATGGTAGACCAGTTAATGCAAGCAGAAAGTTACTTATATGAGAATTATCTTAGAACAGAAACTTACACTGGTTGGCAACAAGAAGCTTATCGTGAGGTAGCTACTTTACTACAAGATTTTCAGGATTCTTGGTTGGGTACTAGTATCTCTAATAATATAGGATATGAGGCGGCTTGGAATAGTTATATAAATTCTGTTTTAGACCAATACGGAAATGACTCAAACGTTATTAAAGTAACTAATAGCACTTCAAGTGGTTCTTTTGATATAGAGGTAAAGCAACTCGCTACTTCTGAGAGTATTACTGGTAATTCGGCTATCAATAACAAAATTTCTACTACTACTACAGCTAGTGAAATCGTTCAAAGTGTTAAAGATAATGAACAATTAAGTATTGCTTTTACAGTCGATGGAGTTACGCAAAACATAAATATTACAGCTAATGAGCTAAATGCTATGGATGGAACTGATGCTGAAAACCTTCAGTCTTTATTACAAGATAAGTTAGATTCAGCTTTTGGTAATATTTCTGGTACTACAGACTCTAAAGTAACTGCTGAAATTGGTTCAGATGGAAAGCTTACTTTCTCACCTGGAACTGGTGTTAATGCAAGTATCGGAAATGGTGACCCTATAGAAAAAGATACTTCTGTCACTCAATCTGGAGTTTTAAATGAAAATCTTGCTGGTACATATACTCTTGAAATAGAAATAGATGGTGAAACTTACACAGTTACTGCCGATTTTGAAGCTTATGATTCAATAAGTGAAACAGGTGACCAAAATGGAGATAGATTATACTTACTCTCTGACGCTTTTGCATCTGCAACTGACTCAAATGGAAATACAGTTGACCTTACTGAAATGATAAGCTTAGATTTCCAAATAAATGATGGTACTGGTACTGATTTAACTATATCAAATGACTCTTATGGTGAAACTTATACTATAAAATCAGCTTCTTTTACTAATATTACAAATTTAGCTGGAGAATCTCAAAATAATTTAAGTTTTACTGATGAAACTAGCACTGGAACTATTAATAGCTCTAATAACTTAGCTGCTCTTGGCTTAGATACATCTGTGGACACTGGCGGTATTACAACTTCTTCTTCTCTTGAAGATGTATTCGGTTCTACTTTCACTAATTTCTTAGCTCTTAATGGTGATTCTGATGACTGTTTTAACTTAGAAATAGGCGGAGCTACTATTAGTATTGGTGCTGATGATACAATAGATACTATGGTTGCTAAAATTAATAATGCTGATTGTGGTATTAATTTAAGCTTCAATACTGTAACTGGTAGATTTAAAATAGATTCTTCTACTGAAGGTGCTGGAGGTTCTATAAATGCTGACTCTATAGACCAAGATTCTTTAGACTTTATCAACAATTTCTTAGGAATAGACCTTGCAAACAAAGACAATAATGCTTCTTATACATCTGGGCAAAATGCTATAGTTGTTGTAGATGGTGTTCAAGTTGAAACTTCTAGTAATAGTCTTAATATGAATGGCATCGAAATGGAGCTAAAAGGAATTGGCTCTGTGACAGTTGAATCTGAACAAGATGTAGATGCAGTTTTTGAAAAAATAGAAGAATTTGTAGAAGCTTATAACGAACTTGTTAGTACTTTAGAAGCTTATGTAAATGAAACTAGACAAAAAGATGCTAGTGGTAGCTACTATGAGCCTTTACTAGATGAAGAAAAAGCAGTTTTAAGTGACTCTGAAATAGAAAAGCTTGAAGATGCAGCAAAATCTGGTATTTTATATAATGATGAGTATGTTTCTAAAATCTTAACAGAGCTTAGAAGTATGATTTATGAAGAAGTAGACCTTGGCGGTGGTCTTACTATTTCACTTTATGAAATAGGTATCACAACTACTTCAGACTATAATTCAGGCGTTCTTCAAATAGATGAAGATAAATTAAGAACAGCTATTTCTGAAAGAAGTTCTGATATCTCTGCTTTATTTACATCTGATGGTGGGGTAGCTGACCAATTACAAGATATTATAGATAATCAAATAGGTACAGATGGTGCTTTAAGAACTAAAGCTGGTATAGAAAGTACTACATCTGTTACTAATAACTTACTTAGTGATGAATTATCTGCGCTTGCTGAAAAAATAGCAGCTGAAAAAGAACGTCTTTATAATAAAGAAATGTCTTATTATTCAATGTTCTCTGCTATGGAATCTGTAATAAATCAACAAAATGCGGTTATGAGTATGTTACTTAGCTCTTTAGGTTAAAAATATAAAATATAAAAATATATTAAAACACATAAATTAAAAATATTTAAATTTAAAAGAAGGTGAGATTTTTATGAGTGCTTTAGAAGTCTATAAGTCTAAACTACAAGATAAAAACCAAAAGCTAAATATAATTTTAGAATACACTTCTTCAAAGGATTTTAAAATTACTACTGATGAAATGCAACATATTAAAAACTATTCTAATAAAAAAACAAAACTATGTAAGCAAATAGTAGCGATTGACAAAGAGCTTAAAGCTTTAGAATCGCTTGAAGAAATCCAAGAGTTAGAAGATCAAATAGAGTTAGATCAAATAAGTCTTATTATCAATAAAAATAATGCGATTATCGGAAAAATTATTCAAGTCGATGACAAGAATAGTGCAAAAATGCAACAAATTAACGATATTATTAAAGCAAACATGAAGCAATTAAAAGCAAGCACAAAAGTAACTAAAACGTATAATAGTACTTATGATACTTTCTATGGTGGAAATTGCTTTAACAAAACAAAATAAAATAAAAAATTAAAAATATTAAGATTTGGGGGAATAAATATGAATATTAGTGCTGTAAGCAATATGGATACTAAAATGCCAGACGTTAGCGTTTCTAAACCACAAGTACAAGCGTCTAACCAAACAACTCAACAAGTTCAAACGCAAAATACTCAAAAGGCTCAACATAACAAAATGAAAAGTAGTGAGTCTAACACAAATACTTCAGAACAAGACTCAGGGCAAACTTCTGGAAATGGCTATAATAAATTTGTAGATAATGCAATGCCTGAGCTTAATAAAAAATTAAACATGGTAAATAAAGAAGTTTCTTATGAATTACATGATAAAACTAACAGGTTTGTTATCCAAGTTAAAGATTCAGATACAGGTGATGTATTAAAAGAAGTACCTTCTAAAGAAACTCTAGATTTCGTTGCAAATATTTTAGAGTTTGCAGGAGTTTTAGTTGACGAAAAAGGCTAAAAATAAATATTAACTAATACTTTATTTTTAGTAATAAATTATTAGTTTTAATATAAATAAATTTTAAAAATATTAGGAGGATTCATGTATAAACCAAATCCATATGCAAAAATTAAAGAAAATGCTATAAATACTGCAACGCCAGAAGAACTTACTCTTATGCTCTATGAAGGTGCTTTGAAGTTTGCAAGCAGAGCACTTTTAGCAATAGAAGACCAAGATTATATGACAGCAAACACATTTTTACAAAAAACTAAAGCTATTATTAGAGAATTCCAATTTACTCTAAACAGAAATTATGAAATAGCTGAACAACTTCATGAAGCATATGAGTACATACATGGTAGACTCCATATAGCTAACATGAACAAAGATGCCGAAATTCTACAAGAAGCAATAAATCATATAAGATTATTAAAAGACACTTGGAAGCAGGCAATGTTAATTGCACGTTCTGGTAAACAGCCAGAAAGTTTATAGCATAAAGGATTTTAAAGCGCTATTATATAATTATATTTATATAATAGTGCTTTTTTTTAAATTATATGTTATAATAAAATATATTAAAGAAAGGATTTTAAAATAAATTATTATGTTACTAGATAATTTAAGTGGTTTAGAGTCAAATGCAAAAAAAATATTAAATACTAATTTATCATGTTTATACAAAAATGATTTAATATTATTAGAGTCTTCTTGTACTATTAATATTTCAAGCCTTATGTCTGAATTACGTAGTATTAAAAGTGAAAATTATAATGGTGAATATGATAGCGTTCTTGATGAAATAAGAGAAATTGTACAAATGCTAAAAGTATATCGTGAAGAAATTAAAAGTTATAGACTAGTAGCTTATATCCCAAAACCATCCGAAAAAACTAAAGCTATTAGAACAAATAATTATTTATCAAGTCAAAGTCATCGCCATAATATTGACCCTCAAAGTCTATTATTAAACTTAGAAAAAAGTCCAACTACTTTAGATGTTATGACTGGCGAGGAGCTCTATGAAATATCTTTTAATGACCCAAATTTCTCAAAAGTACATGAGGAGTATGATTTATCTTTTTTAGCGCTATATGATTTAGACGGCTCACCAGAGTTT
The DNA here is from genome assembly GCA_044425885.1 of bacterium. Classification (GTDB taxonomy): domain Bacteria; phylum Bacillota; class Clostridia; order Lachnospirales; family CAG-274; genus Tyzzerella. The sequence goes on from JAWXUY010000049.1 coordinate 4,814, forward strand.
TACCAAATGTTTTTAAAAGATATTGGTGTAGAAAACGAAGATTTTATAAAAAATATTGATTTATATAATCTAACAAAAAAAGATCAAGCAAGCATAAGTGATTTTATAAAGTCAAATACAGAGCTTCTAGTACAAAACAATATTCAAAACGAGTTTTGCAAGACTGCTCTATATATATTACAAAAAATCCTACGTCCGTCCGAAAATCCATTTCCTGTTGTGAGTAACCGTAGGAAATTAGTTAAATATAACAACTATGTTATAATACCACAAACAGAAAGCAAAAAAGTATTTTTAGTAAACGTAGATAGCAAAAGTAAGCGTAAGCCTTTAAAAAATAAAGATGAAGATTACATAATAGATACTTTATATAGTGAAGCTATGCATGGTTTTCCCTATGGCAGGACTTGTTATGACGAAGCCACAAAAAATAAATTTATTATAACAAAGTTAAATAAAGAAACTATTTTCCTACCTTATAAAGCCAATCTAGATAATCATACCAATATAAACTATTATATTTTAAAAGCAAATTAAACTAATAATATTAATTAATATAAGGAGATTATTAAAATGAGTGAAGAATTCGTATGTGTATTATATGTAATTAAAATATTAACAACATTAGCAGTACTAATTTTAATTCGTAAACATGGTACTAAGGGCATAGATAAACGCCTACTTTTTATATATATGTGTATTCTTTTAGTAAACGTATATACTTCTGCAATTAGTTTAGGGAGCAAGTATCTAGTACAAATATAAAAATATAATATAATAAAAAATTTATTAAAAAAAGCGAGGTGAAAAAAGGGTGACTTCTCTTATCTTTTATTTAAATAAGAGTTAGTACCCTATATTTATGATTAATTTTATAGCCACTACCACTTTCGGGTTAGAATCTATAGTTAAAAGAGAAGCTATTAATCTAGGCTTTGAAAATATAAAAGTCGAAGATGGAGCAGTATTTTTCAGTGGAACTATAGCTGACATACCAAAAGCAAATTTATGGTTTAGGAGCGCCGATAGAATACTTATAGTAATGGCAAGATTTAAAGCGCTAGAGTTTGAAGAACTTTTTCAAGGAGTACACCAAGTAGACTGGGCAGACTATTTACCCAAAGATGCGAATTTCGTTACCGCTGGCAAATCTATAAAATCTCAACTATCAAGCGTACCAGCTTGTCAAAAGATAACAGAAAAAGCTATAGTAGAAAAACTAAAGCTTACTTATAAAGGAGTAAGCACTTTTTCTAAAACAGGAAAAAAATATAAAATTCAAGTAGCTTTATTAAAAGATATAGTCACTATTACGCTTGATACAAGCGGAGTTGGACTGCATAAGAGAGGCTATAGAGATAAGCAGTTAGCAGCGCCTATAAAAGAAACGCTCGCTCATGCTTTAATAGATTTAAGCTATTACAAAAAAGACAGAATTTTTATAGATCCTACTTGTGGTTCTGGTACTATACCGATTGAGGCTGCTTTTAAAGCAAAGAATATCGCTCCCGGTTTAAATCGTCGATTTGTTTCTGAAGGTTGGGAATTTATAGACTCTAAGTACTGGAAAGATGCTCGTAAAGATGCTTATTCCAAAATAGACACTAATGCCAAAATAGAAATATACGGCTCTGACATAGATGAAAAAGCTATAGAAATAGCTAAAAGAAATAGTAAAGTAGCAGGGGTTGACGATTGCATTAGGTTTAAAGTTGCTCCTCTAAAAGAACTCGATACAAGCATTTTAAATTATGCTACTTGCATTTGCAATCCACCATATGGAGAACGTATAGGTGAGCTAGCTGAAGTAGAGAGATTATACTGGGATATGGGTGAAGTTTTCACAAAAAATAAAACTCTATCTTCTTATATATTAACGTCTCATGAGGAGTTTGAAAAGTTTTACGGTCAAAAGGCAAACAAAAAAAGAAAGCTATTTAACGGAAATGTAAAAGTAGATTACTACCAATATTTTGGCGAGAAGCCAAAAAAATAAATAAATAAATAAATATTAATAAAAATAGGAGGATTTTTATGAGTATACAAGTACCAAACGACCCTATAATGCTTCTTAGCTATGTAAATACGCAATTAAGAGATTTTTATGAAAGTTTAGAAGATTTTTGTAATAGCTGTGATTTAAACCAAGATGACATTATTAACAAGCTAAAAGCAGTAGGGTATGAATACGTAAAAGAGCAAAACCAATTTAAATAAAATAAATTAAATTAAAAAATTAAATTAAATTAAATTAAGATGGGATTATATAATTTATGATTAGTTTTATTAAAGGAATTCTAGATACTCACTCTATACAAGCCGACCATATTATACTAGAAAATAATGGTATAGGGTATAAAATATTTGTGTCGCAAACCACTATAAATAATTTAAATAATAATTTAAGTGATAATAATACTTTTAAAGTCTTTACTCATACGCATTTTAGTCAAGATAATATATCTCTATTCGGTTTTTTAAATTTTGAGGAGCTACAGATATTCCAAAAGTTAATTACAGTTTCTGGCGTAGGGGTTAAAAGTGGGCTATCTCTACTAGATTGTTTATCACCTCAAGACTTAATCACGGCTATTTTAAGCGGTGATACAAAAGCGTTGTGCTTGGGGCATGGTATAGGTAAAAAAGCCTCTGAAAGAATTATACTAGAGCTTAAGGATAAAGTAGATTTAGATGATGTACTAGGCAATAGCACTATTAACTTAGAAAGCGATAATAATTTAAATAGCAATCAACAAAACATAAGTGAAGCTACAGAAGCTCTTATATCTCTTGGTTTTTCTAAGTCAGAAGTCTTAAAAGTTATTACTAGTGTGAGCAAACTAGATTTAGATTTAAATTTAAGCTCCTCTAAGCTAATAGCTTTATGTCTTAAAAAATTAAAAAATTAAATTAAATTAAATATAATATAATAAGATAAGATAGGGGGATTTTTTATTAGTAATTTAAATAAGCGTATTATCACAACAGATTTAAAACAAGAAGATTTATTAGTAGAGTCTAACCTGAGACCATCTTCTATTGATGATTATATAGGTCAACAAAAGCTAAAAGAAATCATAAAAGTCTATATAAAAGCTTCTAAGATGCGTGGAGAGCCTCTAGACCACACTCTTTTACATGGACCTCCTGGGCTTGGCAAAACAACTTTATCTAATATTATCGCACAAGAAATGGGCGTTAATATAAAAACTACTTCTGGTCCAGCTATAGAGCGTCCTGGTGATATGGCCGCCATACTAAACTCTTTATCCGAAAATGATATATTATTTATAGATGAAATCCATAGGATTAATCGCACAATAGAAGAAGTCTTATATCCAGCAATGGAAGATTTTTCACTAGATATTCTAATAGGCAAGGGCACTACCACAAAGAGCATACGAATAGATTTACCCAAGTTTACTCTAATAGGTGCTACTACAAGAATAGGACTACTAACAAATCCTCTTAGAGACAGATTTGGAATTATAAGTAGGCTTGAAATGTATTCCCCTACTGAACTACAAACTATTATAAAAAGGTCAGCTAATGTTCTTGGCATACCAATAGATGATGATGGTGCTATGGAAATCGCTATACGTTCAAGGGGTACGCCTCGTATCGCAAATAGATTACTAAAAAGAGTACGTGATTTTGCTGAAGTTCTATATGACAAAAAAATAAGCAAGTTAGTAGCTGACGAAACTCTTAATTTACTAGATGTAGACAAGCTTGGGCTTGACATAATAGACCAAAAAATAATCACTACTATTATCACCAAATTTGATGGCGGTCCAGTAGGGATAGATAACTTAGCAGTCTCAATAGGTGAAGAACCTGAAACAATAGAAGAAGTTTATGAGCCTTACTTAATTCAGCTTGGCTTTATCAAAAGAACTCCAAGAGGTCGTGAGGCAACCCAAAGCGCCTACTCCCATTTTAACCTATAATAATTATACGCAAAAAAACAAAGCTCATACAAATTATAATAATTATAATAATTTGCATGAGTTTTATTTTATTTTATTTTATTTTATTTATCATATTATTTAGCACCAAACTCGCCTTTATAGCGCTATCTCTAAAAAAATTCTCGTATTCATCTGGATTATTATCGTCTGAACCATCTGAAATAGAGCGTATCACCACAAATGGAACGTTATTTAAATAACATACTTGTCCTATAGAGGCGCTCTCCATATCTACGCATTTTGGTTTAAATATTTTTTTTATGTTATTCTTTAAATCTAAGTCGCATACAAACTGGTCTCCACTTACTATTTTCCCTATGTATACGCTCTGGTTATTCTTAACTTCTTCTTCTGCGCATTCTTTAGCCAGCTGTACTAATTCTTTATCTGCTTTAAAAACGCTCGTATCCATTCTTGGTATTTCTCCTAGTTTATCGCCAAAATGAGTAGTATCAAAATCATGGTGTTGTGTATCCTCAGATATAACTATATCTCCTATTCCAAGCTCATTTGCTATCGCTCCAGCCACTCCAACGTTTATTATACAATCTACCCCATATAAGTCAATTAGTATTTGCGTGCATACACTAGCGTTTACTTTCCCTATACCGCTCCTAACCAATATCACATTATGTCCTGACATATTACCTATATAAAAATCTAGCCCTGCTACGTTCTTATTAGCAACTATCTCTATATATGGTTTTATATTACTAATTTCTTCCTCCATTGCCCCTATTATACCAACTATACTCATAAAGTATCCTCCAATTATTTTATTTAAAATTTATTTTATTTTATTTTAACATACTTTATTTTTATTTACTACTCATTTATTTCAAATTCTATCTTAACTATGCATCCTCTCAAGTCATCGTTATTCTCTATGCTAAATTCTCCCTCAAAGTTATTTACTATATTCTTACATATACACAGTCCCAATCCTGTCCCATTACTCTTAGTTGTATTAAACGGCTCGCATATACAATTCTCTATCTCTTTCTTTATGCCATGCCCATTATCTATTATTTCTACCACTATTCTCCTATTATTATTTACATATATATTAGTCTTTATCATATTATCATCTTCTTCATTATTTTCTTTCATAGCCTCTATAGCGTTCTTATATATATTAGAAAACAACATCTCTAGTTTAGTTTCGTCACCCTTGACAAAGCTATCCTCAAATTTACAAAAGCTATTTAAGTAAAACCCTATATTATTTAAGCTATTCGTTACTCTATACTCTTTCTCTACTTCTTTTATAATATCAACCAAATTTATCTCATCTAACTCATTTATATTACTACAACTAAACAGTGTATTAAAATCAGTAACTATCTCTGATATCTTATTTAACTCTTTTTTTATAATATCTACGTTATATTTACTATCACTAAAAGCACCCTGAAATTCTAATAATTCTATATTAGCCTTAATCAAGGAAACTGGATTTTTAACTTCGTGTGCTAAAGCTGTCATCAAATTTTCATTTAATTCTTCTCTTACAACATTTTTACTATTCATGTCATTCATAGCCATCACTATTGCCAACGCTTTTTACTTTTTTGGCAATCCCTTCTTTTATATTTTTATTTAGTCTATTATAATTATCTCTTATCTCTAACTTAATCTTAATCTTAGTCTTAGTCTTAATCTTAATCTTAATTAGGAAGCTTTAATAGCATATCAATAAATATTTTATTTGGGTCATCTAATCCGTTTAAATCCATTATGTCTTCTGCTCTTGTTCTGTCTCCATAA
>JAWXUY010000050.1:0-10291 GCA_044425885.1 bacterium
GCTAACCTCGCTGCTTCACTAAATATCATATGCTTTTTACTTATAGCACTTTGTATTTTTTCTTCTTCACCATATAAGCCCTCACATATAAATAAATCAGCATTTTTAATAAAATTAGGCACTCTGTTAAATAAAGGTCTGCTGTCAGTGCAATAAGCTATTTTTAAGCCCTCACGTGGCTCATCTAGAACATCTTTTGGATAAATAGTTCTGCCATCTTCTAGCTCTATCATATCCCCTTTTTGTAGAATGCCCCACATATTTTTAGGTACGCCCAAATCTAACGCATTTTGCATAATAAACTTACCTGGTCTTTTAAACTCAATAGTGTAAGAAAAGCAATGAACACGATGATCCATATAACAAGCTTTTATATAAAATTCACCTATATTTATTTCTTGACTTATAGGATTTTCATTAGTTATATCTAACTCTATTAGATTTACTTTAAAAGGTAAATCTAAAAAAATAGTAGATAGACCATCATATACCTTTTTAAGACCTTTGGGGGCAATTATAGTTAAATCTTGGGTTCTTTTGGAATTTCCGATTGTGAGTAACATACCAGGTAAGCCTGAAATATGGTCAGCATGAAAATGCGTAAAACAAATTATGTCTATATTTTTAAAGCCCCAACCTAGAGTTTTGGCTGTAATTTGAGTACCTTCTCCACAGTCTAGCAGTAGCATTTTACCATTAAACTTAATCAACATAGAAGTTAAAAATCTATTAGGTAAAGGTAACATTCCACCAGTACCAAGTAAACAAACATCTAACATAATAATTCACTTCTTTCTTATATTTCTTATATTTCTTATATATTTTTATTTTTATCTAATAAATCGGGTCTTTTAGATAAAGTTCTTTTTAGAGACTGCTCATCTTTCCAATTTTGTATTTTTTGGTGGTTGCCAGATAATAAAATTTCAGGGACTTCACGACCATTAAATACAGCTGGTCTAGTATAATTAGGGTGCTCTAATAAATTATTAGAGAAACTTTCATTTAGAAAACTTTCTTCTTTGTTTAGCACCTCGGGTAAAAGCCTTGAGATAGCGTCAATTATCATCATAGCTGGAAGCTCGCCACCTGTTAGAATAAAATCACCTATAGAGATTTCATCTGTAACAATTTCTTCTATTACACGTTCATCAATACCTTCATAATGACCACAAAGAAAAATTAAATTTTCTTCTTTAGAGAGCTCTAACGCCTTTTCTTGATTAAAAGGCTTACCTTGAGGAGTCATGTATACCACTCTGGTATTACTAGTAGTTTTTTTAAAATAATTGTCCTTGACGTGTAAATAACAATCGTATACTGGCTGTGCCTGCATGACCATTCCAGCACCACCGCCATAAGCATAATCATCGACTTTTTTATGCTTATTGTTGGAGAAATCTCTAATATTTATAGCCTTTAGACTAATAATATTGCTGTCTAAAGCTCTTTTTATGATGCTGTGATTTAAGCCACCTTGTATCATTTCTGGGAATAGAGTAAGTACATAAAAATTCAAATAAAACGCCTCCTATTATCTTAGACCCTCTAAAAGATGAACAGTCATTATATTTTTATTTACATCAACGTTTAAAATACACTGCTTTATGGCAGGAATTAATATTTCTATTTTATTAACTTTATTATTTTTATTATCTTTTATATTGTCTTCTATATTGTCTTCGTCTTCTAACTCTTTTTTTACTACATAAACGTCATTAGCTCCAGTAAACATTATATCATCTATAAGACCTAAGAACTCGCCATCTTCTGTAAAAACTTGCATATCATATAAATCACATATAAAATACTCGTCTTGCTTACAAGGTATTGCTTGCTCTTTAGGAATTCTTATTTCAAAATTCTTTAATTTTTCAGCTTCGTTCATATCGTCTACACCTTTAAATTTAAGCAATACAAACTGCTTATGAAACCTAGCGCTTTCTATTGCTAAATCTTTGGTATTAGTAGTAATACCTTTTTTATTAATACTAAAAATTTCTATACTTTTCAATTTCTTAAACTGATTTATATCATCAGTAGTAGGAAGTACACGTACTTCACCTTTTACACCTTGTGTGTTTACTATTTTGCCTAAAACAAAATAATCAGCCATAAACAAACTCTCCCTATTTAATTATAATTATTTCTATTTCTATTTCTATTTCTACTTCTACTTCTACTTTTATTTCTACTTTTATTTCTACTTAAAAACTGCCTTTGCAAAATCTTCACCAAAACTAAATGCCTTCTCCAATTCATCTCCCGATGCCTTTAATTGCACTTTTAAAGCCTCTATTGGCATCTTAAATCTAAGATTTTTAAGTCTATCCTCTACGTTTGTTATTCCTAAGCCATTCCAGCCATAAGACCCAAATACTCCAGCCACAAGTCCTTTATTAATATTTGGATTTAAACTAGTTAATAATCCCCAAATAGGTGGCAAAGCATCATCTGCTATAGTCGGCGAACCGATTAATAACCCTTTAGCATCTTCTAAATCAACTAAAACATTATCTAAATTAGCTTGCTCTAAATCATACAAAATAACTTCGCCAGCGTCTTTTATACCGCTAGCTATTTCCTCTGCCAACTCCTTTGTATAACCGTAAGATGACACGTACACCACAACTATTTTATTTATTTTACTAACTCTCGACCATTCTCTATACAAATCTATATATTTATCTAAATCTTTTCTTAATACAAGTCCATGTCCAGGACAAATAATATCAATCTCTAATTTATCTATTTTCGCTAAAGCTTTTTGCATTTGGTCTTTAAAAGGTCCCATTATACAGTCGAAATAATATTTATAAGCCTCTAAAACATCTGCTTTTAGCTTCTCATCGCTATCTAAATCTAAGCAATCATTAAATACTTCCTCACAACAGTAATGCGCCCCAAATGAGTCACACGTAAATAACGTCTTGTCTTCTATTAGATAACTATACATAGTATCTGGCCAATGTAGAAAAGGCACGTGTAAAAACTTAAAAGTTTTGTTGCCAAGCGAGAGCTCATCACCCTCTTTAACAGTAATGCTATTAAAATCTTTATTTATTATCTGCCCAACAAACCTTATAGCAAAAGGCGAGCCTACAAGCGTAATATCTGGATTTAATTCTAATAATTTCTCGATAGAGCCACTATGGTCTGGCTCAGTGTGATTAACTATTATATAATCAATATCTTTTACATCACAAACGCTATTAAGTCTTGATATATACTCGTCAAAAAACTTTAGCTTAGCAGTTTCTATAAGAGCGATTTTTTCACTACCTTTAACTACATAAGAATTATAAGTTGTTCCAAAATCCGTGTGCATAACAATATCAAAAGTTTTGATATCAAAATCTAATGCACCAACCCAATAAATATCGTCTTTTACTAATAAACTATCCATAAACAATCACTCCCTATTAATATATTTTAATATTTTAATATTCTAATTATTAGCTAATTTCCTTAAATACGCTAACTCATCTTTTTTTAGATGTCTATACTCTCCATCTTTCAAATTTCCTAGCAATATCTTTTCTATTGCTACTCTTTTAAGCTCTAGCACCTCATGTCCTATCGCTTCGCACATCTTACGTATTTGTCTATTTTTACCCTCTGATATAATAACCTCAAGAGTAGCAGTCTGCTTATCTGCTCTTAAAATCCTAATTTGTGCTGGTGCTGTCTTATACCCATCTATCACAATTCCAGTCCTAAACTTTTCTAACTGTTTATCACTCGGTATTTTACTTACTTTTACTATATATTTTTTATTTATACTATGCTTTGGATGAGTAAGCTTGTAAGTTAAATCACCGTCATTCGTTAATAACAAAAGTCCAGATGACTCATAATCTAATCTACCCACTGGAACTAGTCTTTCTTTTATTTTATTTTTATCTATATAATCTAAAACAGTCTTTCTATTAAACTGGTCTTTAGCAGTCGTAACGCAGTTAATAGGCTTATTTAATAATATATATACTTTTTTATTTTCTAGTCTAATAGGCTTGTTATTAAATAAAACTTTATCCGTTTCTGGATTTATTTTAGTACCAAGCTCTTTTACAACTACGTCATTTACTTTAACACGTCCGCTTAATATAAACTCCTCTGCTTTACGTCTAGAGCATACTCCGCAGTTTGCTAAATATTTTTGCAATCTAATTAATTCCATTAATTTATTTAACCACCTAATTATTTTAATTTTATTTTTATTTTTAATTTTATTTTTATTTTTATTTTAACTCTAACCTATACTAGTTTATAAAAACTCTGTAAAAACTGTGTTAGATAAGTCAACTCCTTTAGGAGTAAGCCTTATTCTGTCATAGTTGTTGTATTCTTCAAGAAGACCATACTCGATAAACTTTTGAATTTGCTCATTATATATGCTCTCTATGTTTATGCCAAACTCGTCATAAAAAGCTTGCTTGCTAACGCCTTTAGTAACTCTAAGTCCTAAAAATATAAATTCGCTATACAAATGCTCTATACTTAAAAACTCTTGAGTATAATTATTAATAAAATTATCATGAGTAACATTAAAAATATAGTCTTCTAAATCAGTAATATTTTGCCTACGCACTATAGTACTATTTGAATAATCTACTAAATAAGAACTAGCACCAAGCCCAAGTCCTAAATACTGCTTACGTTCCCAATAAACCAAATTATGTTTACATTCTTTATTGGGCTTGGCGAAATTAGATATTTCATATAGATTATAGTTACTTTTGGATAGCATATCTTTAGCCATGTAATAATACTCTCGGTCTAGCTCATCGGTTGCAAGCTCAAACTCATCATTATTATACATATCAAAAAACTTTGTATCTTCTTCTAGTATTAGACTGTAAGTAGATATATGCTCAGGATTTAGCTCTATAATATTTTTTAGAGTGTGCTTAAAATCAGTAAGCGTTTGGTTAGGTAGAGAGAACATTAGGTCTACATTTATGTTATTGATACCGACTTTTCTTATATTATTATAATTTTCTACAAAATCCCTTATATTGTGTATACGACCAATTCTTTTTAATAGATTATTGTTGTAGGCTTGTAGACCTAAACTTATTCTGTTAATGCCAAAATCTTTAAAATTTTTAATTTTGTTATAAGATAACGTACCGGGATTAGCCTCTATAGAAATTTCAGCATTTTCACAAACGTTAAAATTACTGTATAAAGCCTCTAATATATCGCTAATATAACCAACTGGCATAACAGAAGGTGTGCCACCACCTATAAATATAGTCTTGACATTTAGAGCATTATAGTGTAACTCTCTGGCATAATGCTCTATTTCTAAAATCAAGGCTCGTTTATAATCTTCAAAAAAAGCTTCCCTTCCTTTAAAAGATAAAAAATCACAATAAAAGCATTTTTCTTTACAAAAAGGTATGTGTAAATATAGGCTTAAATCATTATTATTATACATAAACTTTACTACTAATCTTCTTCTAGCTTCAATACGCTCATAAACGCAGATTGTGGCACTTCTACGCTTCCTATTTGACGCATTCTCTTTTTACCTTCTTTTTGTTTCTCTAGTAATTTTCTCTTACGACTTATATCTCCTCCGTAGCATTTCGCTAAAACGTCTTTACGCATAGCACTTATAGTTGTTCTTGCTACTACTTTATTGCCTATCGCTGCTTGAATAGGAATTTCAAAAAGGTGACGGCTAATCTCTTTTTTAAGCTTCTCTGCCATCTTTCTTCCTCTTTCTTGCGCTGAAGACTCATGTACTATAAAGCTTAAAGCATCTACTATCTCACGATTAACAAGCATATCTAATTTTACTAGCTTAGATGGGCAATATCCTATTATTTCATAGTCAAAAGACGCATAACCTCTTGAGCGTGACTTTAATACATCAAAAAAATCATATATTATCTCGTTAAGAGGTATGTTATAAGTGAGCATAGCACGTGTCTCGTCTATATACTCCATATCTATATATTCCCCTCTACGCTGTTGGCAAAGCTCCATTATTGCTCCTATATACTCAGCTGGTAGCATTATCTCTGCTTTTACTACTGGTTCTTCCATTTTAATAATAGTAGTTACATCTGGAAAATCACTCGGATTAGATATACTTAATTCTTCTCCATTTGTTAAATAAATCTTATATATAACGCTTGGAGCAGTTGTTACTAAGTCTAAATTATACTCACGCTCCAATCTCTCTTGAATAATCTCTAAGTGAAGTAACCCTAAAAATCCACATCTAAATCCAAATCCAAGTGCAATAGACGTTTCTGGCTCAAATTGTAAAGACGCATCATTTAGTTGAAGTCTATCAAGTGCATCTCTTAAATCTTGATACTTAGAGCCATCTGCTGGGAATATACCGCAATACACCATTGGATTTACTTTTTTATAACCCTCTAGAGGCTCTTTTACTGGATTTAAAGCATCTGTAATAGTATCACCTATTCTAGTATCACCAACGTTTTTTATACTAGCTGTTAAATAACCAACTTCTCCTGCTTTAAGTTCATCTACTGGAATAAATCTACCAGGTGCAAATATCCCAACTTCTACAACTTCAAACTCTTTTTCTGTAGCCATAAATTTTACTTTAGAGCCTCTTTTAATAGCTCCATCAAATACACGCATAAACACTATAACGCCTTTATAAGCATCATAAAAGCTATCAAATATTAAAGCTTTAAGTGAGCTATCTTCATCACCAACTGGAGCTGGTATATTAGTTATAACTTTCTCAAATACTTCTATTATATTTAAGTCGGTTTTAGCTGATATTAAAGGGGCTTGGTCTGCCTCTATCCCTATTATATCTTCTATTTCACGCTTTACTCTTTCTGGGTCTGCGCTTGGTAAGTCTATTTTATTAATAACAGGAAGTACCTCTAAGTCATTATCTATAGCAAGATAAACGTTTGCTAGAGTTTGAGCCTCTACGCCTTGAGCAGCATCTACTACTAAAACTGCTCCGTCACAAGCTGCCAAGCTCCTTGATACTTCGTAGTTAAAGTCAACATGTCCCGGAGTATCTATAAGATTTAATATATATTCTTCACCGTCTTCGGCTTTATATACAAGTCTCACGGCTTGAGCCTTTATAGTTATACCTCTCTCTCTTTCAAGCTCCATATTATCAAGTACTTGTGCTTGCATTTCACGTGCTGTAAGAAGCCCTGACTTTTGTATAAGCCTGTCTGCGAGAGTAGACTTACCATGGTCTATATGAGCTATTATACTGAAATTTCTAATTTTTTGTTGTCTATTTAATGCCATTCTTACCTCCTAAATTAATTATATAATTTTTAAAATTTTTTTTATTATATCATATTAAAACATAAAAAGCTAGCAAATTTTAAAATATAAAATTATTAAGTAATTTGACATTAAAATACAAATGTGTTATTATAATAAAAAATATTTAATATTTTTTGATTTTTATTGAAAAGCGGGTGATTTTATTTCAGGTTCTATTTTTGGGAATATATTTAAAATATCTACATGGGGAGAATCTCATGGTAAAGCAGTTGGAGTGGTTATAGATGGGTGTCCAGCAGGGGTATTGCTAAACGAAGATGACATACAAAAGGAGTTGGACAAGAGAAAACCAAACCAAAGCGAGTATACCACAAAACGAAATGAAGATGATTTAGTAAATATTATGTCTGGAGTTTTTGAGGGTAAGACAACAGGAACGCCAATATCTTTAATGGTTTTTAATAAAGACTATAAATCTAATGACTATGATAATATAAAAGATGTTTACCGCCCATCACACGCTGATTATACATATAGTAAAAAATATGATATTAGAGATTATAGAGGCGGTGGACGTTCTTCAGGACGTGAAACTGTGGGGAGAGTATGCGCTGGAGCTGTAGCAAAAAAAGTGCTAGAAGAACTAGATATTAATATAATATCTTACGTGTCTTCTGTTGGAGATATAAAAGTAGAAGAAATAGATTTAGATTTTATATCACAAAACGACTTTAGAGTACCATGTAGAAGAAGTTTGCCTAATATTAAAGTGTTGTTAGACGAGACTATCAAAAATCAAGACTCTATAGGTGGAACTGTATATTGTGAGATAAACGGCTTAAAAGCTGGAATAGGAGAGCCTGTTTTTAATAAACTTGATGCAATTTTAGCACAAGCAATGTTGTCTATAGGAGCTAGTAAAGGTATAGAATTTGGAGCTGGATTTGCTTCGACTAGTATGTATGGGTCTAGCTACAACGATGAATTCTACATGAATAATTCAAATATTTCAAAGCATACTAATAATTCAGGCGGAATACTTGGCGGTATATCCGATGGCTCTAAAATATATTTTAATATAGCGTTTAAGCCAACGCCATCTATAGGTAAGCCACAAAGAAGTATAAATACAAGTTTAGAAGAAACTGAAATTTGTATAAAAGGTCGCCATGACCCATGTATACTGCCAAGAGTAGTGGTGGTAGTGGAGTCTATGACGGCTATAACTATATTAGATTATATATTATTAAATTTAGCATCTAACATAGAGAATATAAAAAAAATATATTAAAATAAAAATAAATAAAAATTTTAAAATTAGGAGATAATAACTTATGAGTGAGATTAAAAACGTTACAGAGAGAACAAACTTTTATATGGGGCATACACCAGAAGAACTAGTAGAAAAATATGGAAGCCCACTATATGTTTATAACGAGAATATTTTAAGAGAAAAAATAAACGACATGAAGAACTTAGTTTCTTACGAGAATTTTGTTGTTAATTACTCTGCTAAAGCCAATAGCTCACTTGCTATTTTAGAAATCGCAAATGACGAAGGTGTTCATATAGACGCTATGTCACCAGGAGAGATTTTTATAGAGCTAAAAGCAGGCTTTAAACCAGAAGATATTTTTTATATAAGTAATAACGTATCTAGTAAAGAAATGCAATACGCAATCGATAACGATATAATTATTAGCGTAGACTCTATTTCACAATTAGAGCAGTATGGTAAGCTTAACCCAAATGGTAAAATTGCTGCTAGATTTAATGGAGGGGTTGGAGCAGGACACCACGAGAAAGTTATTACAGCTGGTAAAAACACTAAATTTGGCGTAGACCCACTTGAGATGGATAAGTTTAAAGCGGTATTAGAGAAATATAAACTTAATTTAGTAGGTATCAACCAACATATAGGCTCACTTTTTATGGAGGGTAATAAATACGTAGAGGGTGCTAAAGCTATATTAAGTATAGCAAAAGAGTTTGATAATTTAGAGTTTATTGACTTAGGGGGTGGATTTGGTATATCATATACTAAGTTAAGTCCAGACTATAAAACACTTGATTTAAAAGAGTTAGGAGAGCAACTTAATACGCTTTTAGTTAACTTTTCAGAAGAATACGGTAAGAAAGTTATGTTTAAAATAGAGCCAGGTAGATATATAGCTGCTGAATGTGGAGTATTACTTGGAAACGTACACGCTGTTAAGAATAACGGAGTTAAAAAATATGTTGGGACGGATTTAGGCTTTAATGTACTAGCACGACCAGTGATGTACGATTCTCATCACGATATAGAAGTTTATAGTAAAGATAAAAATAGTGAAGTAGAGCTGGAAGAAGTTAGCGTGGTAGGTAATATATGCGAAACAGGAGATATAATAGCTAATAATAGAGTTTTACCTAAGATTAAAGAAGGTGATATAATAGGAGTTTTAGATGCTGGAGCATATGGACACGTAATGAGTTCTAATTACAATAACAGACTAAGACCAGCAGAGGTTCTTATAAACTCAAAAGGCGAAGATGTTTTAATTAGAAAAAGAGATACGTTAGAAGATATAGTAAAGAATTATATTTCTATTAGATAACATAACATAACCTAAATTAAGATAAGATAATTTGTGATTTATAATTTAGAAAGTAGGAAATAATAGTTAATGTTGAGTTTAAAAGAAGTTTTAGGACCGATTATGATAGGTCCGTCTAGCTCTCATACGGCGGGCGCTGTAAAGCTTGCAAAAACTGCAAAAATGATAGTTGGAGAAAAATTCAAAGAGGTTACGTTTGGGCTAGGTGGTTCTTTTGCCGCAACTTACAAAGGTCATTTTACGGACTTAGCTTTAGTTGCTGGGTCTTTGGGATTTTCTGAAACAGATGAGCGTATAAGAGAAAGCTTTAAAATAGCTATTCAAAACAACTTAAAGTATGATTTTAGACCAGAGAATATAGAAAATGGCTATGACAATACAGTCAGGTTTACGTACACTTTACTAGATGATAGCAAGTATTTTATAGAGGGTGCTTCACTTGG
>JAWXUY010000051.1:0-10285 GCA_044425885.1 bacterium
AACAACAGGTTTAATAGACCCAATTCCAGACCAGCCTTATACTGGTACATTTATAACTCTTAATTCTCCAGATTTAACTATAAATCAAGTACAAGTAAATGGATCAAATGTTACTCTAGTAAAAGACCAAGATTATACTTTAGAATATTCTAGTAATATAGAGCCAGGTACAGCTGTACTTACTTTAGCTGGTATTGGAAATTACACAGGGGTTTTAAAAGAAACATTCTTAATTAATAAATATGATGTATCAGCTTTTGAGCAAATTAAAATAAACATAACAGAGCCAACTTACACAGGTTCTGAAATATTACTTGATAGCTCTCAATTAGAAATAATACATGAAGGCGGAGGAGCAGGCGGTAGCGATTATACTCTAGTTGAAAATACAGATTTTACAGTTAATTATAATACTGAACATACTGATGCTGGTATAGTTTCAATTACTATAACTGGTATGGGCATTTATACTGGCTCAACTATTAAGTATTTTAATATATTACCTAGAGATATAGATTTAGCAACAACAACTCCTAGCTCATTCCCAGACCAAACTTACACAAGTTTAGCAATTACTCCAGATGTAACAGGAGTTAATCTTATAGATTTAGATGGAATTAATTTTACAGACCTTGTATTAGGGCAAGATTATGAAGTCTCTTATACTAACAATACAAATATAGGTACTGCAAGTATTATATTAACTGGTAAAGGTAATTATACTGGAACAGCAGTATTTAACTTTGAAATAACTCAAATTTCATTAGAATCAAGCGATATAAAAGTATCTGGACTAGAGTCTTATACGACTACTTATGATGGTACTGAAAAAGAACCAGATGTATCTAACGCATTAAGGGATTATAAAGGAAGTGTAGATGACGTATCTGGATTTGATCTAGTTAAAGATGTGGATTTCACTGTTACTTATAGCAATAATATAAATGCTGGTACAGCTACGGTTACATTTAATGGGATAGGTACTTATCAAGGTGAAAGAACTATAACATTTGAAATATTACAAAAATCATTAACTGGTGCAGATATAATTGGACTTAAAGAGAGTTATACTTATACTGGTAGTGAAATTACACCAAGTCCAAAAGTAGTTGTAGACAGCATAGAGTTAATAAAAGATATTGATTACAATATTTCTTACGGCAACAATATAGATATTTCTACAGCTTTTGAAATTGGTGATGGAGCTACTTTAGAAATAGTTGGTATAAATAATTATGTTGGTACTATAAATAAAGAATTTTTTATAGAAGAAGATTTTTCAGACCTTGATTTTGACTTTGATTTTGACTTTTCCTCAATATCTAATTATGAATACACTAACTCTGAAAATGAATTTGAAAGTTTAGAAGAAGATCTAGAGTTAGATAATCCAACTAGTAATATAAATGATATACTAGAAGATGAAACTTCGATAGAATTGGTAGAACAAGAAGATATACAAGTAACACAAGTGCAACAAGCAAATACTTCTAATACGTCTACTAGTTTAAGCAATGTTTTAAGCAACTTCTTAAGCAATAATTTAAGCAATATTAGTTTTTCAAAAAATACAAACACAGAATCTAAAAATATATTTACGATATTAAGCAATTTATTTAAAAA
Organism: bacterium; assembly: GCA_044425885.1. Taxonomy (GTDB): domain Bacteria; phylum Bacillota; class Clostridia; order Lachnospirales; family CAG-274; genus Tyzzerella. The sequence continues at coordinate 1,624 of JAWXUY010000051.1, forward strand.
ATAATTAAATTAAATTAAATATTAATAATATCAAAAAAAACCATCTATAACATAAAACTTATAGATGGTTTTTTATTTGATTATATTTTATATACAATTTTTGTGTTATTATAATTAAACGTATTTTCTTCTATTTTGGTATTTCTTGATAGAGTTACTTTTTTCAGATTGCCACATTCAAAAAATGCCTCGTTACCTATATATGTAACGCTGTCTGGTATTATAACTTCTTGTAGGTTGTTGCAATAAGAGAAAGCTTCATCTCCTATATAAGTAATACCTTCTAAAATAGTTAGCTTTATAAGATTTATACAGCCATAAAAAGCATAGCTTCCTATAAATATAACACTACTTGGGATTACTATATCAATCAAGTTTTTACACCACTTAAAAGCATAATCGCCTATAGAAGTAACAGTATTTGGGATAATTATTTCTCTTAATACCGTGTTGTTTTCATAAAAAGCTTCTTCGTCAATAGCGTTAAAGCCCTCAGGTATCACAACTTTGGCTGAATTTTGAAAATTAAGAGCATCTTTTTTTGTGAAGGCACGTGGTACATTAGGCTTTTTAGTTTTTTCTACTTCTTGTATTTTAATAGCACGCATTTCAGCCTCTAATTGCTTCTGACTTTCTTTCAGTAATAAATATTGCTCAGGCTGTTCTAAATTTTGTATAAACTCCTCATCTTCTAATAATAATGGGTTCATATTTTCTATATCTTGTTCTAGTAGTTCTAATTGCTTTTGCATTTCTTCAGTTATTGTCATATACTCAATAGTAGGAGCAACTACTTCATCTTCTTGCTCTAGTTCCTCTTTATTAAATTCTCCCTCTTGCAACACTTCATCTTTTTTAGTCAAATCATCTTCTACAACCTCCAGCACCTCTATAACTTCGATTGTCTGTTCCAAAACTTCCAGCTCATCTTGTACTTCTTGCAGTTCCCTTTCCAGTTCTTCTTCTACTTGCTCTAGCTCCTCTACTTCCTTTTCTATCTCATCTTCCAACTCCTTAAACTCTTGAAATTCATTGTTAGAGCTATCCATGATATTATTTTTTTCTATTATTTTGATAAGTAATTCTTCTATTATGTCTTCATAATATTTTATTTTTTCTTTACACTCGTCTAAGTTATAAGAGTTGCTATAGTCAAGTTTAAAATACTCTTGAAATGATTTTAGAGAGGCTTCATAGTTTGAAACATAGTAGCAATTTAAAGCATTTTCGAAAAATTCTTCGGCATTGCTATTTGAGAAGCTTTCTATTTCAAATATATCATATAGGGCACTTACTATTTTGTCATTATCAACCTCTTTTATATCTTCTACCTGGTTTTTTAGCTCATGATACTCCCAAACGTCTAACCATCTTAAAAGCCTTTTATCTTTATAGACCTCTAATATCTCATTTTCTGAAAAATACTCCCTTAATCCGTCTATACTCCTAACATATACCCCTTTTAGTTTCAATGCAAATTTTATAGCCATATACTTTTTTCTCCTTGTTTTACTTATTTTTAATATTATTATATATTAAACAACGTATTTAGCAAATTATTATCTTTATTTAAATTATTTATACTTGCTATATCCATTGATTTAAATAATCTTAAACTTACGTTTTTTTGAGTTGCTGGGTGACTAAAACTTAACTCGTTAGAGAGTAAGCAAAGATTTTTGGTATTACTTAAACCGACATCAAATTTAATATTATTATATTTTTTATCCCCTATTATCCCAAACCCTGCATTTGATAATTGGACCCTTATTTGGTGATGCCTTCCCGTTAGTAGTTCAACCTCAAGTAGTGATATATTAATACCGCTACTACTAACATCTTTTGGATTTAAATTTAAATCACATATCTTTTTATATTTTAGCCTTGCTTCTTTCGAGCCACCACTATTTTTATTTACCACTTTAGACACATTAAGCCTCTGGTTCTTCATCAAATAGTTAACTAGTTCATCTTGGTCTTTCAGCTTACCCCCTTCGTTACACACTCCGACTATATATTTCTTTGTAATATCATCTAGGTTATTCGACAATATACCAGCAGTTTCTTTATTTTTTGCAATCAGTACAAGTCCACCAACTCCTCTATCAAGCCTATTTATAATATGTACATTATTATATTCTAACCCCAAATAACTACCTACTAAAGAGCATATATTATTAGTATTTTTAAGCTTGTCCATTTGGGTAAGCATTCCAAACGCTTTATTTAATACTATAATATAATCATCTTCAAATATAATATTTAAATTATTTTTTATACGCATTCTCCTACCTTTCTAAAATCTAAGATTTCTAAAATCTAAGATTTTTTTGTCATATTTTTTATTAGGATATAATCTTAAATTTGACAAAAATTAAGATTTAAATAATATATAATAATTATTATATATTATTATACAGGAGGAGGGGTGCTATGACAAGTAAAACAATAGCGACAAATACGAATATGGATACAAATATAGACAATAGTACTAATAAAAAAAGTAATTTAAAATCTGGTATAAACTATAAAGCTTATATTATTACTGCTTTATTTTGGATTGCTTCTTTTTTTATAGGGAGAGCGAATATATTTAACACTTTAAACCCTATAGCAGTGGCATTTATGGGGACTTTACTATTTAATAGAAATATTTTTTATATTTCTAGCCTGTCAGTTTTGATGGGACTACTTAGTAAATCTGACGCTTACTACATATTTAAATATATTTTATGTATAGGCATAATGATATTTTTAAACTTATTTTTAAAATCAAGTAAATCAAATAAAAAACCTAAGGTTTTGACTAAAGCAATTATATGTACAGGCTCTATTTTTGTGTCAGGCATGATGGTAACAATTTTAAACGGATTTTCGGGTTACTACTTTGTAGTTGCGATTTTGGAGAGTGCTTTAACTTTCTGCCTGTTTTTCGTTTTAAATATAGGGGTACAGACACTTTTAAAAACTCATAAACTAAATACGTTCAACGTGCTTAAAACTCTTACAAACGAGCAAATTATAAGCTTGTCTATATTGGTAGCATCTATACTATATGGAACAGCATATTTAGAACTAAGTATAAGCATACTTAATTTTAATATAAATAACTTTAATTTTTCTTTTACATATTTTTTGGTATTTATATTTTTGATGTTCGTCAGCTACGTATATGGTAGCGTAGTTGGAACTACTTTTGCGATTATGTCATCATACTTTTTGATTATTAATAATATTATTAATACAGACTTTTTGATAATTTTCACTTTGGCGTCTGGGGTAAGCGGAGTTTTCAGGGAGAAATCTAAACTTTTATTTACTATAAGCTTTAATATTTGCATTATGGTTATGCTCATAAACTTTGACATTAACTTTAGTAATTTATCCAACTTCGACACGACTAATAATTTAAATTATTTTAATAACATAAGCTTACAGACTGTAAATTACTTGATGTGTATTATGTACTCATTATTTTTAGGTAGTATTATTTTTTTAGTTTCACCTATAAGAAATAATAATATAAGTAGAGTAAATAAAATAAGTAAAATAAGTAAAAGTACAAATACGAGTACGAGTAAAACAAAAAAAATCAATAGTAATAACGTTATAGTAGTAAAACACCTTTCTAACAACGAAAAAATTCAGATGTTAACTACAGATAAAATTTTAAACTACGCACAATCTTTTCAGAAACTATCAAAGACATTTTCAAATTTAGCAGAGAAAAAGACTAACCTTGAACAACAAGATATAAGTAACCTAATAGACGATGTAGTAGACCAAGTTTGTCATAACTGCGATATTAGAGTTTTTTGCTGGGAGAAGAAGTTTTATGATACATATCAGAAAGTTTTTAATATAATTGACTTTTACGATAATAGCGATAATAACCTGAATAATATGGACTATTCAAATAATTATAACTATAACTCATTTATAGATAATTGCGTTCAGGCGGATTTATTTATAAACGTGCTTAATAAAAGCTTTGAGATATATAAACTTAACCTCTTGTGGAAAAATAAAGTAATAGAGAGTAGAGAGCTTGTTGGTAAACAACTGACAGGCGTTTCAGATATTATGATACAGGTGTCAAATACATTGTGTCAAGACGTTAATTTTCTTGAGAGCTTGGAGATTAAGATATTCAATCACTTAAAAGATAATGGCATAATAGTTAAGAACGTTATAGCTACTGAAAATCAAAAAAATAGATTAGAGATACTGCTCAAAGTAGAGCCATGCTACGTGCCTAATACATGCGTAAAGACGATAATTCCATTGGTAAATAGTATAGTTAATAAGAAGATGTATAGAGATTGCAATGACTGCATCATTCAAAAAGACGAGAATAATAATAGTATATGCACGATTAAATTGATAGAAGAAGCTGTTTTCAGGGTAAATAGCTACGCAATATCAATAGGTAAAGATGGGACTAACCAATGTGGAGATAGCCACTCATTTTTAAACTTGCCAGCTGGCGGATATATGCTTGCACTTTCAGACGGAATGGGATCAGGAGCTATAGCTAAAGCTGAAAGCAAAGCTACTATAGAGCTACTAGAGGATTTTATGCTCTCAGGATTTTCAAGAGAGCTTGCTATAAATATGATAAACTCGGCATTATTTTTCAAGTCGTCAAAAGAAACTTTTGCTACTCTTGATATATGTAATATTGACTTATATACTGGAATGTGTGAATTTATAAAAATCGGTGCAGTTTCTACTTTTATACTTCATGACTCTTTATATATGAATAACGATAGCAATAAACTTAATAGTGTTGAAGTTATAGAGATGGCATCACTGCCAGTTGGAATACTTGATACTATAGAGGCTGACGTAACTAGAAAGAAACTTCATGTTGGAGATATTATAATAATGGTCACAGACGGAGTTACAGACTCGAATATAAATAAGACAAGCCTTTTAGATAAATATGATATTAATAATAACGAAGCTTGGATTATAGAACTGCTAGAGAATAATAAATCTCAAAGTCCAGAAGATATAGCAAAGAAAATAATAGAACAGTCAAAGAAGAACTATCAAATTAAGCATACGAATGACCATATTAATAATATTAAAACAAAAAATATAATACAAGATGATATTACAGTGATGGTTGCTAGAATTTGGTAATAAATATTTTGTTGTTATTATGTATATTTAGGGATTTTTAAGCTAATAATCGTTATTAATTACTAATTTAATAACTAATTTAATAACTGGAGATAATAAACTAAATGAATAATAATAATAATAATAATAATCAAGACGATTATAATAATAAACATGAGAATTTTATAAATCAAGCTGAACTGCTCGTCAACGACTATATACAAGGTAAGTTAGATAATAAAATAAACGCCTTAAATAACGCCATCAGTAAGCATAATGCTAAATATAATTCTAAATTTAGCAATAATAACTATAGTAATGACTATATAGATAAGAATCATCAAGCTAGCCAACAAGAGTTTTTAAATACCGCAAGACAACAGATGTTGTTTAATAAAGAATATAATAATAATAAAAATTATAAAAATAAAAATAAAAATAAAAATCAAGATATGACCAATTTAGTTTTAAATATTTGCTTAATTTGTACGATGTCTATGATAATGGTACTTGTTTATCAAATATGCTTTTAAAAAATTTAATTTAAAAATTTGACATACGAGACTTATTAATATATAATTATAGTTTATTATAGATAAAATATATGAACTAGGTTAAAGGGATTAATTAAGAGAGAAGGTGTAGATTTTTAATAATTTGGTATTGGATACGATTAGGCAGAATAATTTATTTTCGAGAGGGGAACATATTATAATAGGGGTATCTGGGGGAGCAGACTCTATAGCACTGTTACACTTTCTTAATAGCATTAGAATAGATTTTGAATTAAGAATTACGGCAGTTAATATTAACCACCTTATAAGAGGAGAGGAGTCTGACCTAGATACACAATTTGTTATAGAATTTTGTAGAGAATATGACATAGACTTAGAATGCTTTTCTTTTGATATTATGGGGGAAGCGAAGGAATTAAAACTGTCTGTGGAGGAGACTGCGAGAATATTTAGATATAGAGCTTTTGAGGAAGTAAGGGAGAAGCTTGGGGCAGATAAGATAGCAGTGGCACATAATAAAAATGACAACGTAGAGACTTTAATAATGCGATTTTTCAGAGGGACTGGACTAAGAGGCTTGGGAGGTATACCTGTAAAGAGAGATTATATTATTAGACCATTGCTTAACTGCGAGAGAAATCTAATAGAGGAATACTGTAGAGATAATAATATATTGTTCAGGAACGACAGCACAAATTTTTTAGAGGTATATACGAGGAATAAAGTAAGGCTTTCTACTATTCCATATGTACAAGAGAATTTTAATCCTAATATTATAAATACTATGGGAGCTATGAGCCAGAACTTTAGAGAAGAAGACGTATATTTAGATAGCTTAGCAAAGGAGTATTTAAAAGAGATTATAGTAAATAAAGAAGAACTTGATGAAGATATTAGTTATTTAGACTGCTTAGACTATGAAGAAAAGAGAAATAATAATAATAATAATATTAGAATTATTAAAGTAGAGGCTTTTAAAGAGCTAAATATTGTAATTCAGAAAAGAATTATTAGGATTATCATAGATAAAGTAATGAAAAATAGCTTATATAATATTTCATCTGAGCATATAACATCTATTATAACGTTAAATAATAATAAAACTTTAAACCTTCCTAAAAGTTTAACTGTGTACTTGAAGAATAACTTATTATATATATATATTAAAAAAGATAAAAATAATAAAAAAAATAGTATAGAAGTTAGTTATAATTACGAGTTACCTTTAGATAACATAGTTTATATAAAAGAAATTGATAAATATTTTTTGTTAACAACTAAATCTTTTGAAGATATTAAGGATATTGAAGATATTCAAGGTATCCAAGATAATATTTTTAACGAATATAAAAAAATTTCAAAAAATTTAATAAAAAAAGTGTGTACTATTAGTTTAAACTGTGATAAAATAAATAACGGAATATTTTTAAGGCAAAAAGTAGACGGAGATAAGATTTTGTTAAATAATATGAATAAGAAAATTAAAGATTTGTTTATTAATAATAAAATACCAGCTTATGATAGGCATAGATATCCGGTTTTATTAGATGGTTTAGATAATACTAGTATTATTGCTGTTTCAGGGCTGTTTGTTTCGGACTTGTATAAGCCATATAAAAATATTATATATTTGTGTATGTGGGAGGAAACTTAGGTTGGGATTAGATAAAGATTTTAAGAATCTTGGGGAGAATATATTAATTTCTACTGATGAATTAGAGATTCGCACTGTTGAACTGGCGGAAAAAATTTCTAATGACTATAAAAATAGTTGTATTGACGAGATTATTTTAATTTGTATACTAAAAGGAAGCGTGTTATTTATGGCAGACTTAGCTAAAAAATTAACTATACCTAATGTTGAATTAGAGTTTATGAGAATATCTAGCTATGAGAATAACACTACTTCAGGAGAGATTATTATAAAGCAAGATTTAGATATTAATATAAAAAATAAACATATTATTATAATAGAAGATATTATAGATACAGGTAAAACACTTAATTACTTGTTAAATTATTTAAATCAAAAAGAGCCAGCAAGCGTTAAATTATGCACACTTCTTGATAAACCTAGTAGAAGAATTATTGATGTAAAAGTTGATTATATAGGCTTTACTATAGAGGATTTGTTTGTAGTTGGCTACGGTTTAGATTATATGCAAAAATATAGGAATTTACCTTATGTTGCACACGTATTATAAAAAATAAGAATTAAATTAAATTAATTTAATAATTAATTAGTTATTTATTTAGGAGGAAATTTAAAATTGAATAAAAATTCTACTTTTAAGACTATAATAATGTATTTAGTTATTACTTTAGCATTATTTATTTGTATGTGGGGTTATGAAGCTTTTTCGTACAAAGCCGACACTATTCACATTGAGTATACATATGATATGTTGCTTAAAGACATAGAAAACAATGTAGTATCTAACATATATTCTATTGATATTATAACTAGTGAGAAGTCACCAGACTTTGGTACTGCTGTTATAAGATTCGCAACGAGCGAGTCTTTACAAGTTGAAATACCGAGTATTTCTTCTTTTATGGACTATATTCATACGTATGCGAATTCTAGTATTATTAGAACTCACGCACCGTCCGAAGAAGGTTTCTTTTCATCTTCTAATTATTTAATATTACTGCTAGTTATGACAGTTGTTATAATTATATTATTGCCGTTGTTTAAAACTAATAAAGGCAGTGGTGGTAGTGGCGGAAGTGGTATGAAGATGATGTCTTTTGGAAAAAGTAAAGCAAAGGTTCTTACAGAGTCACAAAAAACAGCTACTTTTAACGATGTTGCTGGTCTAAAAGAGGAAAAATACGACCTAGAAGAAGTCGTTGATTTCTTAAAATCACCACAAAAATTTAATGACATAGGAGCAAGGATTCCTAAGGGTATACTTCTTGTAGGTCCTCCTGGGACTGGTAAAACTTTATTAGCACGTGCTGTAGCTGGAGAGGCTGGAGTCCAATTCTTTACTATTTCGGGTTCAGATTTCGTTGAG
>JAWXUY010000052.1:0-10260 GCA_044425885.1 bacterium
ATACTATTATAGAGAATAAGCAGGCGATAGAGATGGCTAAAATTTATACTAATATATTAGCAGGTACTAGAGATGCCTTTGCGTCTATAATATCTAATAATCTAAATATAGTAATGAAAAGGCTTACGTCTATTACTATTATAATGGCTCTACCGACTATTATATCTAGTTTTTTTGGAATGAACGTAGTTGTACCGCTAGAAGGAGTAGAATATGCATTTGAGTTTATATGCCTTATTTCGGTGTTGATTTGCATAGTTATCTCAAGAATTATGATTAAAAAAAATATGTTTTAAAAATTTTATAATAATTTAAAATAAAATAAAATAAAAATTAAAATTAAAATAAAGAAAGGTTTTTAAAATTTTATGGCTTTCACAAAAAAACACGAGTTTTATTTTGCGTCTTCCGACAATGTTACCAAAATCCATGCTGTTTGTTGGATTCCTAAACAAGTAGATTATATACTACAAATATCTCATGGTATGCTTGAGTATATAGATAGGTATGAGGATTTTGCGAAGTATTTAAATAAATTTAATATACTTGTAGTTGGCAACGACCATCTAGGGCATGGCTTTTCGGTTTTGAGCGAAGATAAGTATGGCTATTTTTCAGAGAAGAATGGTAATAAAGTATTGATTAAAGATATGTATAAGCTTTCTAAACTTATTAAAGCCAAATATCCACACAGACCTTATATTTTTCTTGGACATAGTATGGGGTCATTTTTGCTTAGACAATTTTTATATACATATCCTTACGAGGCTAATAAAGCTATAATAGTAGGGACAGGATATAATTATACATCTAATACGAGAGCTTTAAAACGTATAGTAAAATCTTTGGGATATGCAAAGGGTGACGAGTATAAGAGCTATTTGATAAACCAGCTTATGAATAAGTTATTTAATTTTGGATTTGATTTTAATTTTAATTTTAATAATAAAAATAAAAATAACACAGGTCTTGAATGGCTAACACGTGACAAAGAAGAAATATTAAAGTATCTAGCTAATAATAAGAGTGATTTTTTATTTACTCTAAATGGCTATTATAATTTATTTAACGCTATGGAGTTAAGCTGTAAGAAAAGTAATATTAAGAAATATAATAAGAGTATGCCTATTTTGTTGTTATCAGGGGATAGAGACCCAGTAGGGAACTTTGGATATGGAGTATTTAAAGTTTATAGACAGCTAAAGAGAGTAAAGATAGAAGATTTGTCTTATAAGATTTATCAAGATTATAGGCACGAGATTTTAAATGAGATAGGGAAAGAAGTAGTATATAAAGATATAGTTAGCTGGATAAAAAAATAAGTATACTTATAAATATTAAAAATATACTTATGGTATTTGACGGATTAGAAGTTTTGTAATATAATAATTATGGCAATGTAAAATTTATGTAAAAGTAAAAAAACAAAATAATTATAGATGGGAGAAAAAATAAATTGCTTGAGAATTTAAAAACTATGTTTGAAAACGCAGAGGACTTCGTCCAGAGTAAGAATTTTTATTTTGAGAATCATATTTGTAAAAAAAGTGGTGAAACTAAGAGAGTAAATTTAGACTTAAAACTCTCGAAAGATAACGATGATAAGATAGTAAAGTTTGGGATGTGCGAGGAGTGTAAGACCTTATTTTACAAATACGATTTTGAGTCAAATTCTTTTTAAATAAATAAAATAAAATAAAAATTAAAACTAAAAATTAAAATTAAAATTAAAATTAAAATAAAAATAAAAATAAAAATAAAAATAAAAAATATTAAAAATTTACGGAGAGAAAAATTCATGAGCGATAATAATTTAAATAATGATTTAGAAAGCCTAGCTAACACAGCTAATTTTATACACAATTATATAAAAGAAGATTTAGGAAAAAATACTAGTAGTATTCATACTAGGTTTCCACCAGAGCCTAATGGCTATTTACACATCGGGCATGCAAAAAGCATATGCCTTAATTTTAAAATGGCAGAGTATTATGGTGGTAAGTGCAATCTACGTTTTGATGACACTAATCCAGCAAAAGAAGATGACGAGTTTGTTAGGTCTATAAAAGAAGATATAAATTGGCTTGGTTTTGACTGGGAAGACAGATTATACTTCGCTTCTAGCTATTTTGACAAGATGTATGATTGTGCTATTAGTCTAATAAAACAAGGTAAAGCATTTGTATGTGATATGACTGCTGAAGAAATGCACCAAAAAAGAGGTACGCTTACTCAAGCAGGAGAAGATAGTCCTTTTAAAAATAGAACTATAGAAGAAAATCTTGACTTATTTGAAAGAATGAAAGCAGGAGAATTTAAAGATGGTGAGAAAACGCTTAGAGCTAAAATAGATATGGCATCTTCTAATATTAATATGCGTGACCCAGTAATTTATAGAATAGCTCATATAGACCATCACAAAACAGGATCAAAATGGTGTATTTATCCTATGTATGATTTTGCACACCCTCTAGAAGATGCTTTTGAAGGTATTACGCATTCTTTATGTACGATGGAGTTTGAAGACCACAGACCTATTTATAATTGGTATATAGAAAATCTTGATTTTAAAATTAAACCAAGACAAATAGAGTTTGCTAAGCTAAATTTATCTAATACTATAATGGGTAAAAGACATCTTAGAAGCTTAGTAGAAGAAAATAAAGTAGATGGCTGGGACGACCCAAGACTTGTTACGCTTTCGGGTATAAGAAGACGTGGTTATACACCAGAGGCAATAAGAAATTTTTGCGACTCTGTAGGGGTATCAAAAGCTAGTGGAATAGTGGATATGGCACAACTAGAACATTTTGTAAGAGAAGACTTAAAAGCAAAAGTAAAAGTAGTAATGGCGGTGCTAGACCCGATAAAAGTAGTTATTACTAACTATCCAGAAAATCAAGAAGAAGTTTTAATAATAGAGAATAACCCAGAAAATGAGGGATTAGGTAATAGAGAGGTTAAATTTTCTAGAGAATTATATATAGAGAGAGAAGACTTTTTAGAAGATGCACCTAAGAAATTTTTTAGACTTTCGATAGGAAAAGAAGTGCGATTAAAAGGAGCTTATTTTATAATGTGTAACGAAGTTATAAAAGACTCAGAAGGTAATATTATAGAGCTTAGATGCACGTATGACCCAGAAACAAAAAGCGGTTCAGGGTTCAAAGGAAGAAAAGTAAAAGGTACTATACATTGGGTATGTGCTAAAAACGGATTAGAGGCTACAGCTAATCTATACGATACTTTGGTAATACCTTCAGAAGAAGATGAAAAAGAATTTGTAGAGAATAATAATTCATTAGTAAAGATTGAAAAAATATATATAGAGCCGAGCGTATTAGAGGCTAAAAAAATGGATAGATTTCAATTTTTAAGAAACGGATATTTTATAGCAGATAGTAAGTATTTTGAAGCACAAAGCTTGGTATTTAATAGAATAGTGAGCTTAAAGAGTTCTTTTAAAATAAAATAAAATAAAATAAAATAAAATAAAATAAATTAAAATAAAATAAATTAAAATAATTTAATAATAGGCAATTACAAAAAGGTGGGGTGGAATTTATGCGAAGTTTAAGTAGTTATAAGGTCTTCAACTTGTATTTGCCAGTTTTGGTAGAACAATGTCTCGCTACTGTTTCGACTATGCTAGGTACTATGCTGGTTGCTGGACTTGGAGACTATGCTATTGCAAGTATTGGAATGGTAGACCAATTGAATTTTTTATTTATAAACATATTGGTCTGTATAGGGACAGGCGTGACAGCGATAGTTTCACAAAGGGTAGGTAGTGGGAATATTCAAGATGCCCAAAAATCAGCGGAGAATGCAATATCTCTTGCGATTTATGGGTCGATAATAATATGTATTTTTCTTATATTGTTTAAAGGTTTTATTTTAAATATGCTTTTTGGAAAGGCAGACCCAGCCGTATTAGAGGCAGGAAGTACTTATTTATTTTATACTTCTTTGTCTTTGCCATTTTTAACTTTGTTTAATATTTTTACTGGTATTAGACGTGCTACAGGGGATAATTTTAGTCCCCTAATGGGTTCTTTTTCTTCAAACGTATGTTATGTTGGTATAACTATTTTTTGTATGAAAGTGCTAGACTTAGGAATAAATAGCGTTGGGTATGGTCTTATTTTATCAAGAATGGTTTCTAGTTTTATATTATTTATGTTTATAAAATTTAAGCCTTATGAGTTAACTATTAGAAAGTTACCGCTTAAGCTAGATTATCAAGCACTTAAGCCAGTCCTTAGTATTTCTATACCAAATGCAATGGATAGTATGATTTTTAATGGTGGTAAAATATTAGTGCAGGTTTTTATGTCTCAAATGGGAACAGCATCTTTATCAGCAAATACGATAGTAATGTCTCTCGCTAATTTAATACAGCTTCCAGGCAGAACAATTCAAGTTACTTGTGTGCCTCAAACGGGTAGAAGTTTTGGTACAGGAGATATGGAAAAAACAAAGAAATTAATGCTTACGCAAGTATTAATGTCTAACTGTACGCAGTTTTGTATGAGCATAGTATTTTATTTATTCTGTCAAGATATATATAGTTTCTATACGCAAGACCCTTTAACTCTACAATATGTAAAAGAGTTAGCAACGATGATGCTAATAATGGCTCCTATATTTTGGGCTACATCTTTTGCTCTACCAGGTTCTTTAAGAGCAACTGGAGATGCTAAGTTTACTATGAGAGTTTCAGCAACTAGTTTATTTTTATGTCGTATACCACTTTCATGGTTATTTGGAGTTTATTTTGAATTAGGAGTACATGGCATATGGATAGGTATGTACATAGACTGGATATTCAGATCGGTATTTTATTTTAGTAGAATATTTTCTAAAAAATGGCATGCAAAACCAGTTGATAACAAGAATAATTTAAATCAAGAAAAAGATAGTTTAGAACCAAAAAAAGAAGAAGTAATAAAATAAAATAAAATAATAAGTTTTTCTAAAATTTTTAGTAGTTCAAAGGAGAGTTTGCTCTAATGGCAAAAAATAATAATAAAAATAATAATAATAATACTGGTTTAAAAAAGTTTATTAGTATAGTTATAGCTATTCTTACTGTGTACTGCATAGCTTTTATAGGATTTATTGGTTATGCTTATTTTATATATCAAGATAAAGATGTTGATAAAAATAGTTTTATAGACAAGTTTGTTCAAAATATGGAGCCAGAATTACCAGAGCGTACTACTATTTTAGTGACTGTTACTGACCAAAATGGTGAGCGAACTGATAGTATCATACTTGTTTCTTATAACACTATTAGCAAAAAAATCTCTCTCGTCTCTATTCCTAGAGATACTCAAGTTACTATTACAGGTAGTATGTTAGATACTATGATTAGTAATTATTCAGATGTAAGAAGCACTGGCGGTGTTATGAAAATAAATGCTATTTCTCTATATGGTGGCTCAAGCGGAATGGATTTTCTTGAAGAATACATAGAAGATTTACTAGATATTCAAATAGATTATCATGCCAAACTTGATTTTAACGCCTTTAGATATATTATAGATTCTCTAGGCGGTATTGAATTCGATGTGCCTGTAGATATGTATTACTCAGACCCTACGCAAGATTTATTAATTAATCTTAAAAAAGGTCTACAAGTTTTAGATGGTGATAAATCTGAACAGTTATTAAGATATAGAAGTTACGCAATGGGAGATTTAGAGCGTATACAAGTACAACAGGACTTTTTAAAAGTATTTTTTAAAAAAGTAGTGAGTACTCAAAGCATTATGTCTAACCCCACTACTTATTTTACAACTATGTTTAATTATCTTGAAACAGATTTTGGTATATCAGATGCTATTAAATATTTTAAAGAACTTCAAAATATAGATGTAAATAATATAGAAAGCTACACTATTCCTTGTACTTTAGACCCTGTATACGTATTTGTGAATAAGCAAGAAGCACAAGAGTTTGCTTATGCAATATTTAACCAAAATACAGTGCCACCAGAAAATATAGTATATGAGTCTAGTTTATTTAAAAGTATTCAAGTACTAAACGGAAGCGGTGTTGCGGGCATTGCTAGACAAACTCAAGAATATTTAGAAGAAAATGGCTATACTGTAATATCTATAGGCGACTCTCAAGATCCTAGAGAAGAACATACTAATATATACGTAAAAGAAGAAGGCATAGGATATGATATAAAAGCTTTATTCGATAACGCAGAAGTAGTGGTAAATCCATATAAGTTAAAAGACACCAACTACGAAATAATAGTAGTAGTAGGCACGAATGACTCTTATGTGTATGACGCAGAATAAATAATTAAAATAAAAACAAGCTATTATCTTAGCTTGTTTTTATAGTTTATATTATATTATATTATATTATATTATTCAAAATAATTGAATTTTTCATATAGAGTATCTTGTATTCTAAATACATCTAGAACTATAGGAGGACTTAAATTTATATTTTTTACATCACTAATTGCTTTTATATCTTTAACTTTAAGATTCCTAAAATCTTGTATGTCTTCAAGCGGTTTAAATAAATCTAATGCTGGTGGTGCGTATTTAATATCTTTATAGTCTAGTACGTCTATTTCCCAAAATACTCCTTTTATAACAGTTGTTATAATCTCTGAATTCGTTTTAAATTTCAGCTCTATTACAGAGTCATAATTTAATAAAGCATCTTCTTCTACCAAATCTTTATCTAATTTATTTAAATAATTATGCCAATTATTTTCAATTTCTTCTTCGTTAAATACTATTTTATTTATAAACTTATCTAATAAATTTTTTATTTCTTCATAAGTATCAAATTCCATAATTTCATACATAGGAGCTAAAAATATTATTAAATCGAGTATATCATCTGTGTAACCAAATTCTTTGCTTTCTAAAATATATTCTAAAGTTTCTTTATTATCTACTTCTATTTTAAATTTATATATTACATCGAATTTCATAATTATATTTTTATATCCCTTCTAGTATCCATAATAGATTTTATTATTTGCTTTAAAAAATTGTTTATCACTACTAAATAATAGCGAAGTATCTTTATTATCAGGGTTATATTTTTCAGCATTGTCATAAATTTCTTTAAGTTTATTTAAATCTATATTTATAAAATCATCTTCTTCAAGAGTAATATTAGATAAACTATCCAAAAATTTTGTATCTACCCATTTATAATTATCACTGCAATAATTTCCTTCTTCGCAATCACTACAATTACACTCGTCTTTTTCAAATTCATAGATTATTCCAAATATATGATTAGCTGTTAAGTTATAGTTTTCATCTATATTTATTATAATCTCAGCTTCTAAATCCCATTGATTACTTTCTAAGTTATTTTTATTTAAAGCTATATTTGCTTGATGGTCAAAAGTAGGTGATTCATTACCCATTGGACAAAATGATAATCTTTCTGCAAATGACATAGGGATTGGAGTACCTATATTACTCACATCAAAACCTAATTTTTTCATATCTCTCCTTTGAGGTCTAGCAGTTGTTTTCATAATTAAAGCTCTAGATACAATCTTTTTTAATTCTCTATCTCTTACGAGTTCATGTTTTGAAAACTCAAAATTTTTTAAGTCTTCTTCAAGCTTTTTCATTACCCATATTGTAAAAGGTATCGAACTATGAAATGCTCCATGCCAATGTAAATAAGCAAATGCTATTTTTGAATTTTCATCGTCTTTTGTTGTGTCATTTACATACATTCTAAATCTATAACCCATATTTATAATTCCTTTCTTTATTTATCATAAGAAGTTTTTTTCTGTAATAAGAAACATTAAAGCAAATATCAATCCTAATAATTCCATTGTTTTCAGTATTAGTTTTAAAACCATATTATCTTTTATCATAATAATTACTTGACTATAAATTAGGTTAATAGCCAGACCTTTCTATTTATTTTATCATATCTTATCATATCATATCATATAACATAACAACATATCATAAATTTTTAAATATTTTTAATTTTCTAATTCTATTTCTTCTAATTCTAGTTCTTTTAATTTAAGATTGATTAATTCTTGTAGCTCTAATAAATTCTCTTTTGTACCATATTGAGATATATAGCGTTTAGCATTTGAACGCACGCTATACATCTTTTTTTAATTCTTTATTTTTCTCATACCATTTTTCATTTGCTTTTGTTTGGGCGTCACTTGTTTTACGCATATAATCAAATCCTTAGTTTAAGCTTGATAAATGCTCATTTATTTTATCTACAAGCTCGTCAACATCTACTCCATGCACGTAGCAAGCCTCTTCTAGAGTTTCTACTTGCGCAGATGGACAACCTGCACAGTGCATACCTGAAGCCATTAATACCCCAAATATACTTTCATTTATAGCTATTATCTCGTTAATTTTCATATCTTTTTTTACTGTAGTCATTTTTAAAAATCTCCTTTAATATTTAATTTAATTTATTTTATTTTAACATCTCTAATTTAGGGTAATACTTAAATATAGCTTTACCTAAAATTTTATCTTCATGAACAAACGTATTTTGCCAATATCTAGAATCTATAGAACTATTTCTGTTATCACCTAACATAAAATAGCTCTCCTCTGGTACTAAGTAAGGTCCAAAAGAACCTATCATATCTTCAGGTAAATAAGGCTCATCTAACAATATATTATTAACATAAACATCACCATTTATTATACTTATAGTGTCACCAGCTATCCCTATAATACGTTTTATATAAAGCACACTCTCATCATCTGGAAATTTAAATATAATTATATCGCCTTGTTCAGGCTCTGAAAAAATATAAGATAAGCGTGACGCTATAATTCTATCTTCTGGCATAAGAGTGTTAACCATTGATGGAGTAGGGATTAGAGCATTTACTATAATAAAATTAGTAATTAGATAAGCGACTAAAAAAGCAATAAAAATAGTCTTAACCCACTCAAAAATATGTTCTTTAATAGACTTTTTTGGTTGTTTATGCTTTTTGTTTTCTTGTTTTATATTATAAACATCTTCTTCTTTTTCTTTTTCCAATGACCTAAGCAAATCCCTTCTTATTCAGTTATTTAGTTATTTTAAAGATTCTAATTTAGGGTAATACTTAAATATAGCCTTCCCTAAAATTTTGTCTTTATGAACAAACGTATTTTGCCAAGCTCTGGAGTCTAGAGAATTATTTCTGTTATCACCTAACGCAAAATAACTATCCTCTGGTACTAAATAAGGTCCAAAAGAACCCAACATCTTTTCAGGTAAATAAGGCTCATCTAATAATATATTATTAACATATACGTTACCATCTATTATATTTATAGTATCTCCAGCTATCCCTATAACTCTTTTGACATAAAGCAAACTCTCGTCATCTGGAAACTTAAATATAATTATATCACCACGTTCAGGCTCTAAAAAAATATAAGATAGACGTGACGCTATAATTCTATCCTCAGGCATAAGAGTATTAACCATTGATGAAGTAGGGATTAAGGCATTTACTATAATAAAATTAGTAATTATATAAGCAGCTAAAAAAGCGATAAAAATAGTCTTAACCCATTCAAAAATATGTTCTTTGATAGACTTTGCTTGTTCATTATCTACCTCTTTTTGAATATTTTTTTTATTTTTTACTTTATTATCTTCTTTATTTTTTTGTTTCTTATTATCTTCTAAATTTGGATTACCAGAATTTCTATTACTAAATTGACTATTAGCTGTGTTTCTAGGGGTTTTTATGTTTTTGTTTATATTATTGTTTATGTTATTATCTTCTTCCAATGATTTAAAACTTTTGTCAAAACTACATAATAATTAATTAATTTAGCTTCAACAAACTCCCTTCTTCTTTTAATTTTTAATAAAATATAGTTGATTATAGTTGGTGAATTATTGATAATCTATAATTTTTATAATTCTTATGCTAACCAATATTTATTATATCACTTTACCTTCTAATTGTAAACTAATATAATAACTTTATGGGCTAATAAAATTATTTAAAATTTAATTACTAAAAATTTATGTAAGTTTCGGCTTGAGCTAACCAAAGTTCTTTATACTTACCATCGCAATTAACTAATTCATTATGCGTGCCAAACTGTGAGATTAGACCATTTTTTAAGACAATTATATTATCACACATCTTACAACTACTCATTCTATGTGATATAAATATAATAGGGTTATTAATTAATAATAGATTTTTATAAAATATATCTTCGTTAAGTGCATCCATCGCAGAAGTAGGCTCGT
>JAWXUY010000053.1:0-10244 GCA_044425885.1 bacterium
AGCCTATAGAACCAGTAGTGATTAATAATATACAAATATTAAATTATTAAATTATTAATTATATTTAGCATATTATACTATTTATTCTTATATATTATTTATTAATATATTTATTTAATAGTTAAGCTAAATTTAGAAAGAAAAGGTGTAATATGTCACAAGATATAAACAAAAATTCTAATAAAAAATCTAACAAAAATAAGTCTTTTATCAAAGGGGTTATAGCTGGTATATTAATTGCTATTTTTATTAATAGCGTGGTTATTAATAGTTTTTCTATTTATAAAAAATTTGTACTTGGTGAGTTAGAGCCTCTACAAAAAATAGAACAAATACAATCTATTATAGACTCAGTTTATGTTAATGATTATGATTTAAATACCATGAATGAAGCTATGTATAAGAGTATAGTCTATTCTCTAGAAGACCCTTATTCTTATTATATGACTCCTACCGAGTTTACCTCTTTTATGGAGCAAACAGAGGGTAATTATGTTGGTATAGGTATAATGGTAAATATTAATCTTGACGAAGAAGTAGTTATTAATACAGTCTTTGATAATTCCCCTGCGAGTGGGGCTGAGCTTATGTCTGGTGATATAATTTTATCTGTTAGCGGGGTAGACGCTAGCTTAGAAAACTATGAAGAAATTATATCGCTAATAAAAGGTAAAGAAGGTACTTCTGTTACTATAGATTTCTTTAGACCAGATGACAACTTAAATTTCTCTAAAGACATTATAAGAAAAAGCATTGATGTTCCTACTATTTATTATGAGCTCCTTGATGATAATATCGCTTATATAAAAATTACTCAATTCGACCGTGTTACTTATTCGCAGTTTGTAGATGCTTTTAATGAGTTACAATCTGCCAAAGGTCTTATTATTGATTTACGTGATAATCCTGGTGGTCTTCTAGATGTTGTTAATAATATCACTGATTTATTAATCCCAGAGGGCATAATAACTTACATAGAAGATAATTCAAATAAGCGTGATTATCATTATTCAGATGCTAGCTATTACAACAAGCCTTTAGCTATTCTTGTAAACGAAAATTCAGCCTCTGCCTCTGAAGTATTGTCTGGGGCTGTTAAAGATTTTGAAGTTGGTACTCTAATCGGAAATACAACTTATGGCAAAGGTGTTGTACAAAACGTATACACTTTACCAGATAATAGCGCTGTTAAAGTTACTATCGCTAAGTATTATACTCCTAATGGAATTTGTATAGATGGCACTGGCATAGACCCTGACATAAAAGTCCTAAACGATGATGACAATTATCCTGACGAAGATTTACAGCTCCAAAAAGCTATAGAAGTTATTAATAAAAGTAATTAAATTTTAAGAGAGGTTTTTTAAAAAAAAATATTTTATGAATAATAATAATAAACTAAATAATAAAGTTAGACGTGTATTTTTAATAGTTTTAGATAGTCTTGGGATAGGTGAGGCACTCGATGCCCATTTATTCAATGACTTTGGCAGTAACACTCTTAGTTCTATCTCAAAGTCTAGCTCTTTTAATACCCCTAATTTAGCCAATCTAGGTTTATTTAATATAGACAAAGTCTCTTGTGGTAGTCCTATTAAATCTCCTACTGCTTCATTTGGACGTATTTGTGAAGCCTCTAACGGCAAAGATACTACTATCGGGCATTGGGAAATAGCTGGGGTTATATCAAGAAGCCCTTTACCTACTTTCCCTAATGGTTTCCCTAGAAATATTTTAGACGAGTTCTACAAAAAAACAAATAAGCGTCTAATATGCAATCTACCTTATTCTGGTACTCAAGTTATTAAAGATTTTGGTGAAGAACATCTCAAAACTGGTGACATAATTTTATATACTTCTGCTGATAGTGTTTTTCAGTTGGCAAGTCATGAAGATGTTGTTCCTCTGGAGGATTTATATTCTTATTGTGAAATAGCTAGAGATATATTAGTTGGTGAATTCGCTGTTGGTAGGGTAATTGCTCGTCCTTTCACTGGCGAGTACCCTTTCCAAAGAACGTCTAATCGTCATGATTATTCGTTATTACCGCCTACTCCTAATCTATTAACTACTCTAGGTGATAGCAATTTAGATGTTATTTCAGTTGGTAAAATATCAGATATTTTTGCTGGTGTAGGTATAAATAAGTCTATGCCCACAAAAAATAATAAAGATGGTATGCAAAAGGCTCTTGATTTACTAAAGTATGATGATTTTAATGGTCTAGCTTTTATAAATCTTGTAGATTTTGATATGTTATTCGGGCATCGAAATGATATAGATGGTTATGCCGATGCTCTTACACGTTTTGATGCTGATTTACTCGAATTTATTAACAATATGCGTCAAGATGACATATTATTTATTACTGCTGATCATGGTTGTGATCCTGCTTTCCCTACTACTGACCATACTCGTGAAGATGTACCTTTATTAGTCTATGGTAACTGCGTTAAGCAAGATAATTCTCTAGGCACTTTAAGCTCTTTTGCTGACATATCGCAAACTATATTAGATTTATTTAACATATCCAGTACAAACTTAGATGGCACTAGTTTCTCTAACAAAATAATCTAATTATCAAGAGGTGATAAATACTATGAGTCAGCATTTAAATAATATAAATAATACAAGCAATACAATAAAAAATCTTATAGAGTGTGCGTTTAATGCCCAGAAGTTGTCTTACTCGCCTTATTCTAATTTTCAAGTCGGTGCTAGTTTACTATGTTCAGACGGCTCTATCTTCAATGGTTGCAATATAGAAAATATAGCCTATTCTCCTACCAATTGTGCAGAGCGTACTGCGTTTTTTAATGCTATATCTCAAGGGAATAAGTCTTTTTCTTGCATAGCTATAGTTGGTAGTCCTAAGGGTAGAGCACCAACCGATTATTGTTATCCTTGCGGGGTCTGTAGGCAGGTAATGGCGGAGTTTTGCACTAGTGATTTTAAAGTGATTGTCGCTAAGAGCGTAGATGATTATATAATATATTCTCTTAGTGATTTCCTACCTTTATCTTTTAATTTTTAATTTTTTATTTTTAATTTTTATACTAAATTATCACAGGAGGTGATATTTTTGAGTGATAACAACTATATTATACAAATGCTTAACATTACCAAGCAATTCGGTAATTTTAAAGCAAATGACAATATTTCTTTAAGTGTTAAGCAAGGTGAAATCCATGCCCTTCTTGGCGAAAATGGTGCTGGCAAGTCTACTCTTATGAGTGTCTTATTTGGTCTATACAAACCCGAACAAGGTGAAATACTTATTAATAACTCACCTGTTAGCATAAACAATCCAAATGATGCAAATAATCTTGGAATAGGTATGGTTCATCAGCATTTTAAGCTAGTACATAATTTTACTATATTAGAAAATATTATTCTTGGTCGTGAGTCTGTAACTAAGCTTGGTATTCTCGAGTTCAAAGAAGCTCGTCAAAAAGTTACTGACCTTATATCCAAATACAATTTTAATCTTGATATCAATGCTCGCATCTCTGATATTACTGTCGGTATGCAACAAAAAGTCGAGATTATTAAAATGCTTTATTACAACTCAAACATTCTTATTTTTGACGAGCCTACCGCTGTCCTAACTCCCCAAGAAATACAAGACTTCATGATTATTATTAAAAATCTAGCCTCTCAAGGCAAGTCCATTATTTTTATCACTCACAAGCTTAATGAAATTAAAGAAGTCGCCAATTCTTGCACTATTATTCGCAAAGGCAAGTTTATTAAGTGCGTCGACGTGGCTAGCGTTTCTAAGCAAGAGTTATCAGAGCTAATGGTCGGGAAAAAAATAGATTTAAATATACACAAGCAAAAACTAAAGCTAGGCGAGCCTATATTATCTATACAAAATCTAAACATCAACAACAGCAATAAATATACAAACAAAAAAATACTAGATGATATATCTTTTAACGTTCGTGCTGGTGAAATAGTTTGTATCGCTGGTATAGATGGAAATGGACAAACCCCTCTAGTCCATGCTATAACTGGGCTTACTCCTTTCCATTCGGGTAAAATATTTTTGCAAAATACAGATATCTCTAATTTCTCTATTAGACAAAAATCTATCGCTGGTATATCTCATATACCCGAAGACCGTCATAAACATGGTGTTGTTCTTGATTATGATTTACAGCAAAATCTTATTCTACAATCTTATTTTACTCCTAAATTCCAAAAATTTAATTTCTTGAAATTTAAAAGTATTAATGATTATGCGGACAAGCTTATAAGTCAATTCGATATTCGGTCTTCTGGTGGTGCTAATTCTATTATGCGTGGGCTATCTGGTGGTAATCAGCAAAAGGCAGTTATAGCTCGTGAAATCGACCGTGACCCTAAAATTATTATCGCTGTTCAACCTGTACGAGGTCTTGATATCGGGGCTATTAATTATATACATCATGAGCTTATTAAACAGCGTGACGAGGGCAAAGCTATTCTATTAATATCTTTTGAGCTTGATGAAGTTATGAATCTAAGCGACCGTATTTTAGTGATGTTTGAAGGCAAAATAGTAGCTGACTTAAATCCAAAAAAAACAAACATACAAGAGTTAGGTCTTTTTATGTCTGGCACTTTATCTAACTAAATCTAATATAACTATCTAACTATCTAATCTACAACTAACTAACTAAAGCATTATATTTTAAAAGGAGTATCCTAATGCGTTTTATTAATAATCTAAAGTCTAATCATATTTTTATTAATTTATTAGCTACTATTTTAGCTATTATAGCTGGTCTTTTATTCGGTTTTATAATATTATTTATTAGTAATCCCGAGTATGCCTTTACCGCTTTTTTTACTATTATAAGAGGTTGTCTATTCTCCGATATCTCCTCTTTCTCTCGTTTTATTTATTTCGCTACCCCTATTATTATGACTGGTCTATCTGTTGGATTTGCTTTCAAAACTGGTCTTTTTAATATAGGTGCTTCTGGGCAATTTACTCTTGGTGCTTATATCGCTATTTTTATAGGGGTTAAATGGGATTTTTTACCATCTAGCGTACATTGGTTAGTTGCTATTATTTTTGCTGGAATAGCTGGTGCTTTATGGGCTTGTATCCCTGCTATACTCAAGGCTTTCTTTAATGTAAACGAAGTCATATCTTCTATTATGGCTAACTATATTTGTATGTCCCTTGTTAATTTATTAGTAACTCAAAATATCTATAATTCAAGCAAAAATCAATCGCTTGAAGTGTTATCTACAGCCGTTATACCTTCTCTAGGTATTCCCAATTCTAATATAAATTACTCGGTTTTTATAGTTTTATTTTGTGTTATATTTAGCTATATTATACTTAACAAGACTACTCTTGGTTTTGAGCTTAAAGCTTGTGGGCAAAATCCAAATGCTGTTCTCTATGCTGGTATTAATTCAAAAAAAGCAATCTTATTATCTTTTATTATATCTGGTGCTTTTGCTGGAATAGGTGGGGCTTTAGCTTATTTATATGGTACTGGAAAGTTTTTACAGGTAATAGATGCAATATCTCCTGAAGGTTTTAATGGAATTGCTGTAGCTTTATTTGGGCAGTCTAACCCCTTTGGGATATTATTAGCAGGGCTTTTTATCGCCAATCTTGAGCTTGGTGGTTCTAGCCTACAATTATATGGCTATTCTCAAGAAATAATCGATATAATTATTTCTGCTATTATCTATTTTGGTGCTTTCTCCCTACTTATAAAAGATAATATAATCTCTTATATCAACAAATCCAAAAACTAAATTTTATTTTAAACTATAACTATACTATAACTATACTCGAGGTGATTATCTTGAATCAATTATTTTTTATTTCTCAACAAACTATGACTTTTACCATTCCTTTATTAGTAGTAGCTCTTGCTGGGCTATTTTCTGAAAAAAGTGGTGTTGTTAATATTGCTCTTGAGGGCATTATGCTTATCGGCGCTTTTTTCGGGGTATTATTTATTTATTATTTTCAAAGTGTACTAGATGGTCAGATATTATTATTATTAGCTTTATTAGTTTCAGCTTTATTCGGTGCTTTATTCTCTTATCTACATGCTTTCGCTTCCATTACTCTAAAAGCCGACCAAACTATAAGTGGCACTGCCCTAAATCTTTTTGCCCCTGCTTTCTGCATATTCGTAGCTAGAATATTAATAGGCAGGCAACAAATACCTTTTAACGATTCTTTCTTTATACCATCAGTCCCTATTCTATCTTCTATACCTATTTTAGGTGGTATTCTATTTACCAATGTCTACATAACTACATATATTGGTTTATTTATCACTTTTTTATCTTATATTATTATTAATTATACTCAATTCGGTATAAGGTTACGTGCCTGCGGTGAAAATCCTCATGCTGTCGATTCTGTAGGGGTTAATGTTTCTAAAATTAGATATATTGCTGTATTAATTTCTGGTGCTTTATCTGGTGTTGGGGGGCTTATTTTTGTTATCCCTACTTCTACCAATTTTAATGCCAGTGTAAGTGGGTATGGTTTTCTAGCTGTGGCTGTCCTTATCTTTGGGCAATGGTCTATTCCTAGAGTGCTATTAGCATCTTTCTTCTTCGGTCTAATGAAAACTTTCTCAACAGCCTATTCTTCCATATCTTTTTTAGCAAATCTTAACATACCTAGTGATGTATATAAGATGCTACCTTATATAGTTACTCTTATAGTCCTCGCTTTTACTTCAAAAAGTTCTCAAGCTCCTATTTCTCTAGGCATACCTTATGACAAGAGCTCTAAGTAATATCTATATTATAGTCCCACTCTCTATTATTTATTGTAGCTTGACATTCTAGTTGGCAAAAAAAAAAATCACTCAAGATATAAAAGAGGATTTTTTGTGGAAAGGCTTGAGTTTATTGGTTATATATAGTAAAATTTAAGTGAAAAGGTTAACAGGTAGGCTATCAGCTGTATTAGTAATTGGGGTGGTACTACTATAAAACGAAAATTTTCTCAAGAGGAAGTTTGGGAGTTGATGCGTGGAAGAAATTATATAAATAAGTATGATAAAAACATTTTTGTCAAAAGACGTGGAGGCATTCCGTCGTGGACGATGAATTTAGGAAATATTTGGTCTTGGGTTATTCAAGTTTTTGGGGGCAATGCGATTCTAACGAGTGTATGGATACTGGCATGAGCATAATTTTCCACGCAAAGCCGTTATTGACTTCCATAGTCGGTGACGGCTTTTTTCATGCCTTTTCAACCCACACACCACATTGATACCACGTTTTAGCAGTGATGTCACTTTGATAAACCCACAATAAGCAAGCTATAAAGAGGTAGTAAACCACCAAGCCTAAGAAAAAAGGCGATGTGGGGAGGTAGGGAATATTTTGTAGATTTTTTGTAAAATATCTTGATTTTATCGGTGGTATATGGTAAGGCAAATTATTGTCCCCCCACTAGAGAATTAATCGTGGATAACCTACAACTTACGATTAGTCGTTTGTTAAGAGTTTTTTTAAAAAAAGTCTATTTATTTCTAAATCATAATCAATTAAAAATTCTTGCCCTCGTTCTATGTCGAATTACTTGAAGAATTCAGCATTTAATAAAATTTGAACTATATAACTTTTTCTAGATATACTTTTTACGAATTTACAATAATTTAATGTATCATAGTATTCAAATGCTATTTCAAATTAGTTGTCATCATTACAAATTATACTACATTTATGTTTGTCTAAAAAATCTATCTTATTTATTTCTGACATTGTGTCAAAAATTATTCGTTTAATTGTTAAATATTTACTATATCTACGTTTTGTTATCTTAGATTTGCTTTGCATTTTTTTCACTCCTTCCTCTAACTTGACTTAATTATAACACATAATTTTTTAGTTGTTAATAGTTTTTTTGAAAAAATAAAAATTATTTTATTTTCTACAGCGTCATAATCTACAACTACATCATGTCCCTTTTCAACATTAAATTTATTGCAAAATTTAACATCTAATCGTAAACGATAAAATATATTATTATTTCTGTTTTTATATCTATGTGTTAATGTTGTTAGACTTGCATTTTCTGAAAAATCATTAGTTAATTCAAATATATTATTTGATATCGGCTTTAAATATTTGTCTTTACTTTTAGTAATGTCTAAATTTAATCGCTCGTGGTGCGGAATTATAAATTGTCTATCAATTGGTAAATAATGAGTATATCTTTCTTTTTGTATTTTAGTATTTTTTTTAATAATAATCACTCCCTTTTTTCTTTTTATTACCCCTTTCGGTAACTCTAAATTTATTATATACTCTTTTACGTAAAAAAAAGGTGTTAACTTTTACTTTTTTCTTCTTTATTATAATAATGTGAAAGGAGGTGTTTTAATGTTTATAGATATTTTAAAAAAATTAATGGATGAAAATAATTTAAATAATAATTCTTTATCCAGAGAAAGCGGTATTCCATACACTACGATTGACGGATTTTTCAAAAAAGGTACAGATAACATACGATTATCTACATTAGTGAAATTAGCTAACTTCTTTGACGTTACATTAGATTATTTAGTTTATAATGATGAAATAAAAGAAGAAGAACAAGTTAATAATGCATATCTAAACCAAGACGAAGCTACACTAGTAAATAATTACCGAATGCTGAACAGCGACGGGAAAGAAGAATTGTTAGACCATTCAGCATATTACACAACTAAAGCTAAATATAAAAAACGTATTGAACCTATCAACCTACAGGAACAAAACCAAAAACAGGCATAATAAATAAAAAATAAAAAAAAGGCTACCAAAGTTAATTGGTAGTCTTTCTTATATTAATATTATTTTTTTATTGTAATTATATTTTTTTCATATTATAATAGAAAGAAAAGGAAAAAATGGAGAGTAAGTATGTTTAAAAAAAATAATAAAGATATAGATGTAGAATGCTGTATATGTGAAGAAACACTAAAATTAGCTGTATGTAAAAAATTATTCGATGGTTTTGTATGTAAAAATTGCTTAAATAAGCAAAATAAACTTATAGTTGTGTTTGGCTTTGATATAAAAACATTTAAAAATTTATATGAGCAAGAATTAAATAAATTATCGGATAAAACACTAGAAACTTTAAGCCCAGAACAAAAATTTAAAGCAACAAAAATTTTAAGTGGATTTGAGATTGATCATACTAACAAATTAATTAAAATTAAAAAAGATATATATAATTTTGAGAATTTACTAGATTTTGAATTAATTGACGATAGCGTAGAGACTTCTAAAACTAAAAAAAAGGGTGGAGTTAGTCGTGCAGTAGCTGGTGGATTAATTGCAGGACCTGTAGGAGCTATTGTTGGTAGTTCTACCGCAAAACAAAAAACAACAACTAATAAATTTAATTTTTTTAGAATTAAATTAGTTTTTAAAAATAGCTCAAATTCAACTGTTTTTTTGAATTGTTCAAGTCATAAAGACGCACTTAAAAAAATGTCTGAATTTACTATAATAGAAGATATTAATAAATCAAACTAAAAAATAAAAAAGGGTGCATATAAAATAATTGTAGCTTGACATTACAAATGAGAAAAAAATAAAAGTCGCTCAAGAGATAAAAATGAGAGACTTTTATTTTGATATAATATTATATCATGCTTAATAACTTCATTGTGCAATAAAACATAAATAATTGAGTTGCTAATTGGACTAGAGTAAAAGATAACTTAATTAGTTCTATAAAAATTTCTTTTAATAATCTTAAAATTTCTTTTTTTATTTCTGTTTTCATATTTACAAAGCGGAAAATATATTGTATTATTAATATATCGAGCAATTAAGAGATTTGCACATCTCTTAATTATTCAATATATATTTAAACTTTAGTTTTTAAAGTTTTGTAAGACTTCAATTAGTTGAATGATTTGATTAAAATCGAATTCATTTATTTTGTTTATTATTGGTATAATAACTATATAAGGTAATATCGTAAAAAATATACTCATAAGTTCTTTTATTATAATATGTATAATTTTTATTGTAACTTGACATTACAAATGAGAAAAAAGGACATTACAAATGAGAAAAAAATAAAAGTCGCTCAAGATATAAAATGAGAGACTTTTATTTTGATATAATATTATATCATGCTTAATAACTTCATTGTGCAATAAAACATAAATAATTGAGTTGCTAATTGTACTAGAGTAAAAGATAACTTAATTAGTTCTATAAAAAAATTTTTTAATGCTCTAAGTAATTCGGTTTTAAATTCT
>JAWXUY010000054.1:0-6265 GCA_044425885.1 bacterium
TTATTTTTTTATTTTTTTTTTATATAATTTTTTGTACACATTTTTTTATATTTTTATTTTATATATTTTTTATATTTTTTTAATTTGACAAAATTTTAAAATTTTTTTTAATTTATATTAAAATTACTTGCTTTTTATTATTAAAGCGTGTATAATACATCTTAGTCGCTGAATATTAATGCTTACGTAGGCATAATAATTCAAGTGTTTAAAAAGTAAACTAGTTTTTTAAAATTAAAATTTAAGAAAAGAAGGTGATTAAAATTTATAAAGTATTTATAGATGGAAAAGAAGGTACTACTGGTCTTCAAATCTTTGAAAGATTTAAAAATAGAAATGATATAGAGCTTATTACTATTAGTGATGACCTTAGAAAAGATATTAACGCAAAAAAAGAAATTATTAATAATGTCGACTATGTATTCTTGTGCTTACCAGACCAATTCGCAAAAGAAAGCGTCTCGCTTATAGACCCACGTAATTCACACGTAAAGATAATAGATGCTTCTACAGCTCATAGAACAAACCCAAATTGGGCTTATGGCTTTGCAGAATTATCGAGTAAGCACCGCCAAAATATTAAAGACTCTAAAAGAGTTGCCGTAGGAGGTTGTTACGCTAGTGGATTTATAGCGATGTGCTATCCACTTGTAGAGCATAAGATTATTTTAAACTCGCACTTGATTACAAGCTATGGTATAAGCGGATATAGCGGTGGAGGTAAAGCGATGATTAAAGAATACGAAGAAAACCCAAAAGAATATATTTCTCCTAGATTTTACGCTTTAAATCAAAATCATAAGCACCTACCAGAAATGAAGTATATTACAGGCTTAATAAATGCTCCTGTTTTTAATCCTATAGTAGATGATTTTTATAGCGGAATGGTAGTTAATATACCTCTACACGTTAGTAGCCTAAATAAGAAGTTAAGCGCTAAAGAATTGCAAGCTATATTTCAAGACCATTATGCTAATCAGAGCTTACTAGAGGTTATGCCATTTAGTGAAGATACAGGCTTTATGAATACGCATAAGCTAGCAAATACTAGTAAAATGCAAATATACGTTTATGGAAACCAAGAACAGATATTACTTTCGGCTAGATTTGATAATTTAGGGAAAGGGGCTTCGGGCTCGGCAATACAATGTATGAATATTATGATGGGTATAGATGAAACAACTGGGTTATAGTTGTGATAAAATAAAATAAAATAAGCAGGAGATTAATTATATGTGTAAAAAAGGTAATTATGAATTCATAGAAGGAGGCGTTTGTGCTAGTCAAGGATTTTTGGCAAGCGGTATGTACGCTGGTTTTAAGAAGAATAAATCTAAGTTGGACTTAGCGCTAATTTATAGCGAGACTATGTGTAATTGTGCTGGAGTATATACTCTTAATAAAGTGCAAGGAGCACCTATTGTTGTTACAAAGAAGCATTTGGAGGGTAATAATAAAGCTCAAGCGGTTATTATAAATAGCGGTAATGCCAACACTTGTAATTTAGATGGCGAAGAAAAAGCACTCAAGATGTGTGAGCTAACAGGTGAGGCTTTAAATATCAAGACGCAAGATGTTTTAGTAGCCTCGACGGGTATAATAGGACAAGTACTGCCTATTGAGCCTGTAGAGAATAATATAACCACTCTAAAAGAAAAGTTATCGACTAGTGGTAATATAGAGGCTAGTAAAGCTATTTTAACAACGGATTTAGTTACTAAGGAGTGCGCTGTTGAGTTTAAGCTTGGAGATAAAACTTGTAGAGTTGGAGGAATGTCTAAAGGGAGTGGAATGATACACCCGAATATGGCTACGATGCTTGCTTTTGTGACGACAGACGTTAATATTAGTAAAGAGGTCTTACAAGAGGCACTTATAGACGTTACAAATGATACTTTTAATATGATTTCAGTTGACGGAGATACTTCTACTAATGACACTGTTATAGTAATGTCGAATTCCAAATCAGATAATAAAGAAATTAGTGATAAAAATAGTGATGAGTATAAAATATTTTATAAAGCACTTTATCTAGTGCTAGAAGATTTAAGTAAGGCTATAGCACAAGATGGTGAGGGTGCTACTAAGCTTTTAGAGTGTAATGTACTAAATGCTAGCAGTAAGAATATAGCTAAAGTAGTTGCAAAATCAGTAATTACTTCAAGCTTGTTTAAAAGCGCAATGTTTGGTAGAGACCCAAATTGGGGCAGGATTTTGTGTGCTATAGGCTATGCTGAAGCGGAGTTTAATATAAATAAGATACAGGTAGAGATTAAATCA
Source organism: bacterium (assembly GCA_044425885.1). GTDB lineage: Bacteria > Bacillota > Clostridia > Lachnospirales > CAG-274 > Tyzzerella. The sequence goes on from JAWXUY010000054.1 coordinate 2,281, forward strand.
GAAGTAGGAAGTATAATAGTGTGTAAAGATGGTAGAGGAGTCGATTTTGACGTGGAATTTGCTGTTAAAATACTAGAAGCACATGATGTTTTTATTAACATAGATATGAATGACGGGAAAGCAAGTGCTAAAGCTTGGGGCTGTGATTTAACTTATGACTATGTAAAAATAAATGCAGATTATCATACATAAAAATAAAAATAAAAATAAAAATAAAAATAAATAATTAAAAAAATAAAAATTTTAAAAATTAAGAAAGGGTTTTATTGTAATAATATAAAATATAAATAATATGAGTAATAATAATATAGATAATAGTTTAAGATCACAAATTTTGATTGATGCACTGCCATATATACAAAAATATAGTGGCAAAATAGTAGTTATTAAATACGGCGGTAATGCAATGCTGAATGACGATTTAAAGCAGTCGGTTATGAGCGACTTAGTACTTCTTCAATTAGTAGGTATTAAAGTAGTATTGGTACACGGCGGAGGACCAGAGATTAATACGATGCTTGACAAAGTAGGGAAAGAGTCTAAATTTATAGATGGACTTCGATACACAGATGACGAAACAATGGACATTGTACAGATGGTATTATGTGGAAAAGTTAATAAAAGTTTGGTGTCACTTTTACAAAATAGCGGTGGTAAAGCGATGGGCTTTTCAGGCATGGACGGAGGAATGATATATTCTAAGAAGCTTGATGGAAAACATGACTTAGGCTTAGTAGGAGAAGTAACAAAGATTAATCCAGAGCCGATATTAGTTGCGCTAGAAAACGGCTATATACCAGTTATATCGACAGTAGGGATAGATGAAAGCTCTAACTCTTATAATATAAATGCAGATATAGCAGCCTCTAAAATAGCATCAGCTCTTAAAGCAGTCAACTTTATTCTTATGACAGATATAAAAGGGCTTTTAAGAGATAAAGATGACGAAGATACTTTAATACCATACGTTAAGCTTAGCGAAGTGCCAAAGCTTTTAAAAGATGGTATAGTAAGCGGAGGTATGATACCAAAGGTTGATTGTTGTGTAGACTCGATTAAGCATGGGGTAAATAGCTCGTGTATAATAGATGGCAGAACTAATCATTCTATCTTAATAGAGTTATTGACTAATCAAGGTGTAGGAACGCTGTTTTGTTATTAAAATAAAATAAAATAAATTAAATTAAATTAAATACTAAGGAGATATATAATAACATGAAAGAACAACAATTAAGTATAATGGATGTATTTCCAGAACAATACTGTTCTGAGCAATATGTTAAAGCAGGATATAATTTAAAATATTTTAATTATTTAAAATTTTTAAAAGAAGTAGAGAAATGGGAGAAGATGCCACTATCTTCGGATAGATTATTTACGAGTGTATTTCAAAGTAATAAAGAGCTATTAAAAGAGCTTATACAACTGATGATGGGGAAAGAGATAGCAGAAATTGGAGATGTATATATAGAAAAATCGCTATCAAACATGAAACCATTTAGGTCTGTAAGACTAGATGTAGTTTTTAGAGGAGAAGTAGAAGTATATAATATAGAGCTCCAGACAGCGATAGATAAAAAAAGCCTTGCAAAAAGACTAAGATACTATCAAAGTATGATAGATATGAAATTACTACCAGCTGGCGAAGACTATATTGAGTTAATAAATTCGTATATAATTTTCTTGTGTATGGACACACCATTTAATGATGGTCATTTAGTTCATAAATTCACGGATAGAAGCGATGTTAATGGGATGGAATTGAATACAGGGGCATATAAAATAGTATATAGTATGCCATATTTCAATCAAGAAGGGAATAAAATATTAAAAAGCTTTTTTAATTATTTGACAACAGGAATTGATGATAAAGAAGGAGGGGATTTTATGCAAATATTAAAAGATACTATAGATGTTGTAAAAGAAAATAATCCAGATAGTATAAAAGAAAAATATATGTTTGAAATATTTAAGGAGATGGATTATAATAGACTTGTAAGAAAACAAGAAGAAGAAGATAAAAAACGTCAAGAAGAAGATAGAAAACGTCAAGAAGAAGATAGAAAACGTCAAGAAGAAGATAGAAAACGTCAAGAAGTAATATCAAAACTAAAAAATAAAGTAGAAACGAATTCAATGTCTAAAGAAGATATATTAGAAGCATTAAATTCATTACTCTAATTAATCTAAAAGGAGGGATTTTTATTAAAAAAGATTTAGATTATAAACAAACTGACAAAGAGTTTATTATAAATACGTATAATCGACAAGATGTGTTACTAGAAAACGGCAAAGGCTCGACTGTATTTGATAATAATAATAATAAATTTATAGATTTTACTAGTGGTATAGGAGTTAACTCGCTAGGCTTTTGCGAGGAAGATTGGACTAACGCAGTTATAAATCAAGTGCAAAAAATCCAGCATACGTCTAACTTATACTACACTAAGCCACAAGTAGAGCTCGCTGAAAAATTATGTGGTCTAACTGGATTTAAAAAAGTATTTTTTTCTAATTCAGGAGCTGAGGCAAACGAAGGAGCTATAAAAATAGCAAGAAAATATAGCTTTGACAAATATGGCAAAAACAGGTATAATATCTTAACGCTTAATAATTCTTTTCATGGGCGTACTATTACTACTCTTAAAGCAACAGGGCAAGATGTATTTCACAATTATTTCTTTCCGTTTACGGAGGGATTTGCGTACGCTGACCCAAATAATATATGCCAAACGTTGGATATATTAAAAAATTCGGGTAATAGCTTTTGTGCTGTAATGATAGAGATAGTGCAAGGAGAGGGTGGTGTAATAGCGCTTGAGAGAGATTATTTAGAGGAGTTATACAAATACTGCGAGCAGAACGATATTTTGTTTATAGTAGACGAGGTTCAGACTGGGATAGGTCGAACTGGTAGTATACTAGCGAGTGAGCATTTTGAGATTAAGCCTGATATTATAACTCTTGCGAAAGGATTAGGCGGAGGGCTTCCTATAGGAGCAGTATTAACAAATAGTAAAACAGAGTCGGTTTTAAGCTACTCAGATCATGGTACTACTTACGGCGGTAATCCTGTAGCTTGCGCAGGAGCAAGCGTAGTTTTAGATAAAGTTAGTAATAGCTTAGACGAGATTAATAAAAAAAGCGCTTATATAATAAATAAACTAGAGCAAATAAAAGAAAATACGCAAGAGATTAAATCTATAAGCGGTATGGGGCTTATGCTTGGCATAGAATTAAGCACTAAGCAAGCGCCAGACGTATTAAAAGAGTGCTTAGAAGAAGGGCTTATAATACTCTCGGCTAAGACTAAAGTTAGAATGCTACCGCCTTTAAATATAAGTTATCAAGAAATAGATGACGGCTTGAGTATGTTAGAGAGTGTATTAAAAAAATAAAAATATATTAGCTGTTGTTAATATGATATATTGCTAAAGCGATATAGTTTTGGTAACTGGCTTATAATACTCTCGGCTAAGACTAAAGTTAGAATGCTACCGCCTTTAAATATAAGTTATCAAGAAATAGATGACGGCTTGAGTATATTAGAGAGTGTATTAAAAAAAATAAAAATATATTAGCTGTTGTTAATATGATATATTGCTAAAGCAATATAGTTTTGGTAACTGGCTTATAATATTATCGGCTAAGACTAAAGTTAGAATGCTACCGCCTTTAAATATAAATTATCAAGAAATAGATGACGGCTTGAGTATATTAGAGAGTGTATTAAAAAAATAAAAATATATTAGCTGTTGTTAATATGATATATTGCTAAAGCGATATAGTTTTGGTAACTGGCTTATAATATTATCGGCTAAGACTAAAGTTAGAATGCTACCGCCTTTAAATATAAATTATCAAGAAATAGATGACGGCTTGAGTATATTAGAGAGTGTATTAAAAAAATAAAAATATATTAGCTGTTGTTAATATGATATATTGCTAAAGCGATATAGTTTTGGTAACTGGCTTATAATATTAT
>JAWXUY010000054.1:6275-10190 GCA_044425885.1 bacterium
GAAATAGATGACGGCTTGAGTATATTAGAGAGTGTATTAAAAAAATAAAAATATATTAGCTGTTGTTAATATGATATATTGCTAAAGCGATATAGTTTTGGTAACTGGCTTATAATATTATTGGCTAAGACTAAAGTTAGAATGCTACCGCCTTTAAATATAAATTATCAAGAAATAGATGACGGCTTGAGTATATTAGAGAGTGTATTAAAAAAATAAAATTAAAATTAAAAATTAAATTAAAAATTAAAATTAAAAATTAGGAGGACTTTTATTATGTCTAAAAAAATTAAAAAAGTTGTACTTGCTTATTCTGGAGGTCTTGATACTTCTATTATTATTCCTTGGCTTAAAGAAAATTATGATAATTGTGAGGTTATCGCTGTTTCTGGTGATGTTGGACAAGAGTCAGAGCTTGATGGATTAGAGGAAAAAGCTATTAAAACAGGTGCTTCTAAGTTATATATAGCTGATGCTAAAGAAGAATTTGTTGACGAGTATATTATACCATCTATGCAAGCTGGAGCAATGTACGAAGGTTATTTATTAGGAACTTCTTTTGCGAGACCTATTATAGCTAAACATATAGTAGAAATAGCTCTTAAAGAGGGCGCAGATGCTATTTGTCACGGTTGTACTGGAAAAGGAAATGACCAAGTAAGATTTGAGCTTGCTATTAAAGCTTTTGCTCCAGAGATGCCTATTATAGCTCCTTGGAGAGTTTGGGATATTAAATCACGTGAAGAAGCTATAGAGTACGCAGAAAGCCGTAACGTACCTCTTAAAATAAATAAAGAGACTAACTACTCTAAAGATAAAAATTTATGGCATTTAAGTCATGAAGGTCTTGATTTAGAAGACCCAGCAAACGAGCCAATGTATGAAAAAGAAGGCTTTTTAGAAATGGGGGTTTCTCCGCTTCAAGCGCCAGATGAGCCTACTTATATTACTCTTGATTTTGAAAAAGGTGTTCCTGTAGCGCTAGACGGCAAAAAAATGAAAGCTATTGATATTATATTAGAGCTTAATAAAATCGGTGGAGCTAACGGGATTGGGTTATTAGACTTAGTAGAAAATAGACTTGTAGGTATGAAGTGTAGAGGTGTATACGAGACTCCAGGCGGTACTATTTTATATAGAGCGCATGAAATTCTAGAAAGCATTACTCTTGACAAAGCAACTTCTCATGAAAAAGCTAAGCTTGCTATTACTTTTGGTGAGCTTGTTTATAACGGTCAGTGGTATACGCCTTTAAGAGAAGCTTTAACAGCTTTTGTTGACAAAACTCAAGAAAATGTAACTGGTAGTGTTAAGCTTAAATTATACAAAGGCAACATGATTACTTCTTCTGTTACTTCTCCTTACTCTTTATATTCTGAGGATATAGCTACTTTTGACGAGGGAGATTATAATCAAGCAGATGCTGAAGGTTTCATAAATCTTTATGGTTTACCTATCAAAGTTCAAACTATGTTAAAGCAAGGAACTCTTAAAAAATAATATAAAAATAAGATAAAAATAAGATAAAAATAAGATTAAAAATAAGATTAAAGATAAGATAATTAGGGGAAAAAATAAATTATGAAGTTATGGGCAGGAAGATTTGAAAAAGAAACAAACTCTCTTGTAAATGATTTTAATTCTTCTATTAGTTTTGATGCTAGGCTTTATTCTCAAGACATAAGAGGCTCTATCGCTCATGCTAATATGTTAGCGAAGCAGGGCATTATTACTCAAGATGAAGCCAAGCAAATTACAGATGGATTAAATCAAATTTTACAAGATATCGAGAATGGCAATATTGAGTTCTCTCCAGACCAAGAAGATATTCATATGAATATAGAAAGCATTTTGACTAATAATATAGGTCAAGCGGGCAAAAAGCTACATACTGGAAGAAGTCGTAATGACCAAGTAGCAGTGGATACTAGGCTATATGTAAAAGAGCAGATACCTATTTTTATAAGTCAGTTAGTAGAGCTATTAGAAGTTTTAGTTAAAAAAGCAAACGACAATTTAACTAGTGTAATGGCGGGTTATACGCATTTACAACGTGCTCAGCCTACTACTTTCGCTCACTACATGATGGCTTATGCTAATATGTTTAAGCGTGATATTACAAGGCTTGAAGACTGTTTAAAAAGGCTAGATGAGTGTCCGCTTGGAGCTGGTGCTTTAGCCACTACTACTTATAATTTAGACAGGTTTGCTACAGCAGAGGCGCTTGGCTTTGCCAAGCCTACGGACAATTCTCTTGATAGTGTTTCAGACAGGGATTATTGTATAGAGTTATTAGCAGATTTTTCTATTATAATGATGCATTTATCTAGATTTTCAGAAGAAATTATTTTATGGTGTTCGCACGAATTTAAATTTATAGATTTAGATGATGCTTATTCGACAGGATCTTCTATTATGCCTCAAAAGAAAAATCCAGATGTCGCTGAGCTTGTAAGGGGTAAAACTGGGCGTGTATATGGCTCGCTTATTACTTTTTTAACTATGATGAAAGGTCTACCTCTTGCTTACAACAAAGATATGCAAGAAGACAAAGAGGCTTTATTCGATGCTATGGACACGATTAACTTGTGTATTCCTGTATTTACAGCAATGTTAGACAGCATAATAGTAAGAAAAGATGATATGCTTAAAGCAGCGAATGGCGGTTTTATTAACGCTACAGATTGTGCAGATTATTTAGTGAAAAAAGGACTCGCTTTTAGAGAAGCGTATATGATAGTAGGTAAGCTAGTTACTACTTGCATAAGCAAAGAAAAAACTCTTGACTCTCTTACTCTTGAAGAATACAAAGAAATATCTGATTTATTTGAAGAAGATGTTTATACAGCCCTTGATCTACAGACTTGCGTAAATGAGCGTAAAGTATATGGCGGACCTTCGATAGAGGCAGTTAAAGTTCAGATAAAAAATATTCAAACGTTTATTGATGATATGTAAATATTATTAAAAGAATTACAAATTTTATTAAATATTATTATTAAAATAAGGCTTTTTAGTTTTTATAATCTAAAATTGCCTTATTTTTTATTAGTAAATAATTTAGTATTTATTGTTACTGAAAAATTATTTAAATTTTTGGATTTATTTTTAAATAAAGCTTGACTTTTATATATTAAATAATATAAAATAACATATAAAACTAATATAAGTATTAATTGATACTTGTACTTAGTTTTAAAAGTACTTGAAATATTAAATTGTATTAAATATATGTTAAAATATCTTAAACTATCTTAAAATATCTTTAAAGAAAGGGTTTTAAATTTTTATGAAAAACAAATTAAATTTTAAAAAAATAATCGCAAGCATCACCACTTTTGCCATGATTACTACTTCTTTAGTAGGTTGCGGAAGTTCAACAAATACTAATTCCAGTGCTAGTTCTAGTTCTAATTCCAATAATACTACTACTATTACCACTACGACTACTACTAGTAGTAGCTCTAGCAGTAGTGCTAGTAGTACAAGTCTTACTCCAGACACAAAAGAAATTGTCTGTACTATATTCCCTATATATGATTGGTTAAGTGAAATTATAGGAGATGACTCTAATATAGAGTTGACATTCTTAATGAATAATGGTGTTGATTTACATAGCTATCAGCCAGGAGTAAATGATATTATTGCTATACAAGAAAGCGATTTATTCGTTTATGTAGGTGGTGAGTCTGACGCTTGGGTTGATGCTCTTTTAAAAGATGACATGAAAACTTTAAATTTAGTGGATTTACTGGGTAATAAAGTTGTAATGGAGGAGTCTGTGGAGGGTATGCAGTCTACATCTCATGACCATGACCACGACCATGATGAAGAAGAACATGACCATGACCACGATCATGATGAAGATGAACACGACCATGATGAAGAAGAACATGACCATGATGAAGAAGAACA
>JAWXUY010000055.1:0-10090 GCA_044425885.1 bacterium
TTATCTAAATATTTAAATATTCATAGCCTTATCTTATTAAATTTATATTGAGATTATCGTGATATATTCACCATTTATGGTATTTGTGAATATATTTTATATGCGTAAGTTATCGACGTTCTAATATTCTCTTGTCTAGCAAAAAAGTAGGGAAGACAGGTGATGTAGATCTATGACGTACTGAGTTTTGCAACCCATTTAACAAAAAACAGTTGACAAACCTTTCTGCATGAGTTATAATTATATCATTCACCACAAAAACCACAAAATTTTCGTCGCATAGGCGTATTAACGGGTTAGCTTAAACACCACATAAGTTACCCTTGCATAGGCGCAAATACCACAAATTTGCCATTAATTAACCAACAAAATACTAAAGGAGATTCTGAATTCCATGATTATAACTTGCAACAAACAGGTATTGTTGAATAATATTAACATCGTTATGAAGTCTGTAGCCACTAGAACTACGATGCCTATTTTAGAATGTATATTGATTGTAGCTGATAGAGATGGTCTTAGGTTAATAGCTAACGACTTAGAACTTGGCATAGAAACAGCTAATATCTCAGCTGAAATAATTGAATTAGGCTCTGTAGCTCTAAAAGCTAATATTTTTGCTGATATCGTGAGAAATATGCCATCTGAAGATGTGACTATAAATGTCGATCATAATTATTTTGCAACTATAACTGGCAACAAAACAGAGTTTACTATAGCAGGTCAACATGGAGATGAATTTCCTCAAATAAATAAAATCCAAAAAGACAATAAGTATACCATAAAATCCCGTGTTTTTAGCAATATGATAAAGCAAACTAAGTTTTCAGTATCACTTGATGAAACAAAGCCTATTTTGACAGGAGAGTTACTTGAAATTAAAAACGAGCAGTTTAATATTGTGGCTGCTGATTACTCTAGAGTTTCTTTTAGAAAGTCTTTTGTTGAGCTAGAACATAATCAGGATTTAAATCATATGGATGTTGTTGTTCCAGCAAGAACTTTGACTGAAATTATTAAAATATTACCAGATAAAGGTGATGATTTATTAAATATATATTTTAACGAAAATCACGTATTGTTTGAAATAGAAAGTTGTATAATTGTATCTAGGTTATTAGAAGGCGATTTTCTGAAATATGAGCCTATCTTCACTGAAGACCATACAACAAAAATAAAAATATCTAAGTTAGAGCTTCTTGATAGTCTAAAAAGAGCAGTATTAGTGACTCGAGATTCTAAAAAAACTGTAGTTAAATTAGATATAAATTCAGATGAAACATTGATTATTACAGCAAGTGCAGAGCTTGGTAACTCGAAAGAAGAACTTAGAGTAGACTTGCAAGGTGCTCCTCTTAGTATATCTTTTAATACAAAGTATTTGATAGATGCTCTAAGAGTCATAGATGATGAAATGATATTTATACAGTTTATGTCGCCTTTAAGTCCTTGTATTATAAAGCCAGTCGAAACTGATGAATTCAAATATTTAATATTGCCTTTAAAAGTCTAGTTTTTTAGTTTAGTTTATTTTAGTTTAGTTTAACTTAGTGGAGGATTTTAATTTTCATGTATCAATTTAAAAATGATTATAGCGAAGGAGCTTATCCGTCGATTATGGACAAGCTTATATGCTCAAATTTAGAACAAGCTGTAGGTTATGGGTATGATTTATATACTCAAGAAGCCGAAAAATTAATTAAAAGTCACATTAATTGTGATAGTGCTGATGTATATTTTCTTGTAGGTGGTACGCAAACTAATTTAATTGCGATTAGTGCGTTTTTAAAGCCTTTTGAAGCTGTTATAGCTGTTGATAGTGGGCATATATGTGTTCATGAGACAGGAGCAATAGAAGCAACAGGGCATAGAATTGTTAGTGTACCAGCTCATAATGGTAAAATATTACCAGAGGATATATTAAAAGTATTGAAAACTCATGAAGCAGGCGGAGCTCATATGGTAAAGCCTAAGATGGTTTATATATCAAATGCTACAGAGCTTGGAACTGTTTATAATCTAAGCGAGTTGAAAGCAATTAGTGAAGTTTGCAAGCAGAATAATTTATATTTTTATGTTGATGGTGCAAGATTAGGCTCTGCTCTCAGTGTTGAAAATTGTGATGTTATGATGAAAGATATGGCTGAGTATACAGATGCTTTCTATATCGGCGGAACTAAAAATGGTGCTTTATTTGGTGAAGCTCTTGTTATTATAAACAAAAATTTACAGCCAGATTTTAAGTATATGATAAAGCAAAGAGGTGGTCTTTTAGCCAAAGGAAGGCTATTAGGAATACAATTTGCAGAGTTATTTAGCAAAAATGATAATGGTGATATTTTATTTTATGATATCGCAAAACACATGAACAAAACTGCTAAAGCTCTCCAAGATGGAATAAAAGAGTGTGGTTATGACTTTTTTATACAAACCAATTCTAATCTAGTATTTCCCATATTTGAAAACAGTATTTATGAAAAATTAAGAGAAGAATTTGAATTTGATATATGGGAGCCTTTAGATCAAAATACTTCAGCAACCAGATTAGTAACTTCTTGGGCAACAAAGCAAGAAGAAGTGGATAGATTTTTGAAGTTATTAAAAAGCATAAACTAGCTTAAAAGCTTAAAGCAAATAATATTAAAAAATTTGGAGATTAGTAAATCGTTATGGATAATCAAGATATTAAAAACAACAAAAAAAAGCCGTTTTATATTACTACGCCTATTTATTATACAAACAATTATTTACACATAGGTCATGCTTATTGTACTATTGCTACAGATACTATGGCTAGGTATAAAAAGTTAAGAGGTTATGATGTAAAATTCTTGACAGGTTCAGATGAGCATGGTCAAAAAATAGAAAATAGTGCCAAGGCAAAAGGGCAAACGTCTCAAGCTTATGTTGATCACATAACAGCTCATATACAAGAGCTTTGGAAGCTTCTAAATATAGATTATGATTATTATATTAGAACATCAGATACTAATCATAAAGATATTGTGCAAAAAATATTTAAAGCCTTATATGATAAAGGTGACATATATAAAGGTCATTATGAGGGCTTATATTGCACTCCTTGTGAAACTTTTTTTACAGAAAGTCAACTACTTGATGGCAATTGTCCAGATTGTAGCAGAGAAGTCCACAATGTGAAAGAAGAAAGCTATTTCTTTAAGTTAAGCAAATATCAAGATAGGTTGATTAAACATATCAAAGAAAATCCAGATTTTATAACTCCAGTTGCTCGTAAAAACGAGATGTTAAATAATTTTTTAATCCCTGGTTTAGAAGATTTATGTGTCTCTAGAACGTCTTTTAATTGGGGTATACCAGTCGATTTTGATGAAGGTCATGTAGTTTATGTTTGGATAGATGCCTTATCTAACTACATTTCTGCTCTTGGTTACATGACAAAAAATGATGAAGATTTTAAAAAATATTGGCCAGCAAATGTACATGTTGTAGGTAAAGAAATAGTTAGGTTTCACACTATAATATGGCCAGCAATTTTAATGGCTCTTGATTTAGAGTTACCAAAGCAAATATTTGGTCATGGTTGGCTTTTAATAGGTGGTGGCAAGATAAGCAAGTCTAAGTCTATTAAAGATAATGATGAAGTAGAAGTTAATGTAGTAGATCCTAAAATATTAGTGGAGCGATATGGTGTAGATGCAATACGATATTTTCTACTCAGGGAAGTTGCGTTTGGTCAAGATGGTAATTTTACTAACAAGGTTTTAATAGAGCGTACAAATTATGATTTAGCCAATGATTTAGGCAATTTATTATCTCGTACAATAGGTATGATAGATAAATATTTTGATAAAAAAATTTGTAAGCCACAAATTAGCATATATGATGATGCTAATAAATCTCTTTTAAGTGCTATTATAACCCAAATAGATGAATGTATTTTAAAAGTCGTTAATCATATGGACAATATGCAATTTAGTAATGCTCTTGTCGAAATTTGGACTATTATAAGTCGTGTTAACAAATATATAGATGAAACTACTCCTTGGATATTAGCAAAAGATGATGCTAACAAAAACAAAGAGCTCAGAAATGTTATGTATGTTTTAGCCGAAAGTCTAAGAATAATCGCTATTCTAATAAGTCCAGCTATGCCAAATACTTCTGAAAAAATATTTGAGCAATTGAATATACAAGGTGATAATATTAAAACTTGGGAAAGTGCTAGCAAATTTGGTCTTCTACCAGAGGAGTTTTGTGTGTTGAAAAGTGAAGTAATATTCCCTAGAATTGATCTGGAAAAAGAGTTGAAAGAGTTAAAAGCTTTAACTCCACAAACTCAAAACCAAGTCGAAATCAAAAAAAGTGAAGTCGGCAAGCAAGAAGATTCAAGCAACAAGTCTAAAGGCAAATCTAAAAGTCATGATGAAAAGTCAGAAATTGGTTTTGAAGATTTTATGACTATGGATTTTAAAATTGGTGAAGTTTTAGAGTGTGAAAAAATTAAAAAGTCTAAAAAATTATTAAAGTCTAAAATTAAAGTTGGTGAAGGCATATTACAAGTTGTTTCAGGTATAGCAGAGCATTATAGTCCAGACGAAATGATTGGCAAAAGAGTTGTGGTACTCGTTAATTTAAAGCCAGTTAAGTTATGTGGAGAATTATCAGAGGGTATGGTTTTATGTGCCAGTGATGATGAGGGCAACTTGAAGTTAATAAGTGTTGATGATGCCGAAAATATAATTAAAAGTGGTGCAAACGTAAAATAATAAATAATAAATAATAAATAATTATAGGTGATGGATATGTATTTTGAAAGTCATGCTCATTATGATGATAAGCAATTTAACGAAGACAGAGATTTATTATTAAGTGATTTTAAAAATAAAGGTATTTCAACGGTTGTAAATATTGGTATAGATATAAAATCTTCTAAAAAAAGCATCGAGTTTGCTGAAAAATATGATTTTGTCTATGCTACCATAGGTGTACATCCGCATAATGCAAAAGAAATAAAGCAAGGTGATTATTTAATTCTAGAAAATTTATTAAAACACAAAAAAGTTGTGGCAGTAGGTGAAGTAGGTCTCGATTTTCATTATGATTTATCGCCAAGAGATGTACAACTAGATGTGTTTAAAAAGCATTTAAAATTAAGTGAAGCGTCAGGGTTACCAGTTGTAATTCATTCAAGAGAAGCATCTCAAATGGTATTTGACACTATAAAAAAAAGCAATGTGAGAAAAGGTGTTATTCATGCTTATTCTGGTAGTTTAGAAATGGCAAGAGAATATATCAAAATGGGTTATTATATAGGAGTTGGGGGAGTTATTACTTTTAAGAATGCAAAGAGCTTAGTCGAAGTGGTGGAAGGCATAGGGCTTGAAAATATTCTTATAGAAACAGATTCACCTTATTTAACTCCAGTGCCTTTTAGGGGCAAAAGAAATAATTCAGAGTATCTCAAGTATGTTGTAGAAAAAATAGCAGAAATAAAAAATGTCTCGCAAGAAGAAGTATGCGTGGCAACTACTCAAAATGCTAGGTGTCTATTTAATATTTAAAGGTGTTAATATTAACTTATATTGATAAATTACAAGCAAACCCATGTTTGCTTTTTATTTTGTCTAAAATAAATTAAAATAAATTAAATATACAAAAAAAATAAAAATTAAACAAAATTACCTATTTTCTATTCGTATGTACCCATTAATGCTTAATTCATTTATTAAGGTCGTTATAATAAAATAATAAAACAGCAAAAAATACTTGACGCAATTTATTTTTTTTATTATAATAAGTCTAGTGCCTTAAACATATCTATTATACTTATATTTATATTTATATTTTAATAAGTATGTTCAAATAAGCAAACGTCTAGAAACGGGCGTAAGAAGTTTCAAAATAAAAATTAAAAATTAAATTATATAGTTTATATTTATATTTATATTTATAATAAATTATATACTTAAAGCAAAAGGAGGAATTTTAAAAATGAAAATGACATTTCAACCTAAAAAAAGACAAAGAAGTAAAGTTCATGGTTTTAGAAAAAGAATGAGTACTTCTAATGGCAGAAAAGTTATAAATAGAAGACGTAAAAAAGGTAGAAAAGTTTTATCTTCTTAAATTTTTACATGAACAATGTCATGAGTTATACTAGTAGTAGCCCGCTGTTTAGTGGGCTTATATTATTATATTATTAAAAATTAAAATTTAACGAAAGGAAAAGCTACTATAAATAATTAATTAATATTAAATAATTACTATAAAAAAAAAATATAAAATAAAATAAATATAGTATGCTTAATTTGTCAAGTGTATATATAAATATACACATATATTTTAATGTATTTTAAGTGGCAGTTTTATCTGATGTTATTTACGGATTCTATCAAAAAAAATTATCAATTTAGGTTTGTTTATAATAAAGGAAAATCTATTGCTAACAAATTTTTAGTTATGTATGTCGTAAAAAATAATTCTCAACAAAATTTTTTAGGAATATCGGTAAGTAAAAAAGTTGGTAATAGTGTGGTTAGAAGTAGAGTGACTAGGCTTATACGTGAAACTTATAGATTAGCAGAAAAAAATCTAAAATCAGGGTATAGCTTAGTAGTAATAGCTAGAAATCCTTGTTGTACTGCTTCTTACAAAGAAATAGAAAAGTCTATGAGTCATCTTTTTGGAAAACACAAGCTTTATTGTATTAAAGAACAACAATAGATTTAAAGTAATTTTAAAACAAATGGCAAACTGAAAGCATGCCAGCAAAATCAAGAGGAAGCTATTTTGGGAATTCTAAAAAAAATTTGCATTAAATTAATTATTTTATACAAAAAATTTATATCTCCTATTAAAAAACCTTGTTGTATTTTTTATCCAACGTGCTCCAATTATGCGCTGGATTGTTATAACAATTTTGGTTTTTTTAAAGCGAGTTTTTTAATTATCTGGAGAATCCTAAGATGTAATCCCTTCTCAAAAGGTGGTTATGATCCAATCCCATTAGACAAGCATAAATAAAATACAAACAAAAAAATATAATAGTATAATAGTATAATATTATATTTAATATTTATAAATCTTTCAGGAGGAAAAAAATTTTGTTTAATTCAATATTGTTATCAAATTTTATTGAAAAAGATCCAGGTTTTATAGTAGGTCCAATATCTAATTTTTTAGGTGTTTTTATTAATATTATTTTTAATATGGTCTACTCTATTACCACTAGTAATTCGCTCGGTTTTACTATTATTCTTTTTACGATATTTATTAGAATTATAATGCTTCCTTTGAACTATAAACAACAAAAGTCTATGTTCATGATGCAAAAAATTCAACCAGAAATGAAGGCGATACAAGACAAGTACAAAGACACCAAAGACCCAAATGAAACAAGAAAAATGCAAATGGAAATTACTCAATTATATGCCAAGTATAATTATAATCCTTTTAGTGGTTGTTTACCTGTATTTGTGCAATTACCTTTATTTATAGCGCTTTTCTTTATTATGAAAAACTCTTATATTTATATATCAGCTCTTAATAATGTATATGCTGAAATAGGTCTACAGCTTATGTCAGATCAAAATTTTGCAGATATTACCTCTATAGTAGCTGGACTTGTTCCAAGTGGAATGGCGATAGATATTAGTATAATGAGTGATTTACAAAAAATAATAAACAAGTTAACGCCTGAGCATTGGGTACTTATTCAAGAAACATTGCCAAGCGTAGATATTATAGAATTATTAGATTTGAAAAACAGCATACAAACTTTTGGAGCATTTAACTTATCAGAAGTTATAGGGGTTAGATTTCCAGAGTTTATATTAGTAATATTGTCAGCTGGAACAACGTTTTTATCAAGCTGGTTAGCGATGAGATCAAGTACATCTACAGATCCAAATATAATAATGCAACAAAAAGTCATGAATGTATTAATGCCACTTATGATGGGTTGGTTTACTATAAGTATGCCATGTGGGGTAGCATTTTACTGGATTATAGGTAATATAATTCAAATGATACAGCAAGTATTTTTAACAAAATACTGTAAAAAGAAGTTTGCGGAAAGTTAATATTAAATTATAATAATTAAACGTCTTTAAACAGTTTTATATACTGCTAATAAGTTTAAGGATCTCCCTATTCTTTAGAGGTTAAGGAGTTTCAGAAAGGAGTCCTTTTTATGGAGATACAAAAAATTGCTAAAAGCGTAAGTATTGCTATAGATGAGGCTTTAAAAGAATTAGATACTACGATAGATAAAATAGAATTTGAAGTTTTACAAGAGCCATCTAGTGGTTTTTTGGGATTAGGTAGAAAACCAGCAATAGTTTTAATAAAGCTTGTAGAAACAGAGAATTATAAAGAAGTAAAGGAAGAAGTAAAGCAAGAAGTTAAACAAGAAGTAAAGCAAGAAGTAAAGCAAGAAGTTAAACAAGAAGTAAAGCAAGAAGTAAAGCAAGAAGTAAGGCAAGAAGTAAGGCAAGAAGTAAAGCAAGAAGTAAAGCAAGAAGTAAAGCAAGAAGTAAAGCAAGAAGTAAAGCAAGAAGTAAAACAAGAAGTGAAGCAAGAAGTTATAGTTACCAAGTTAGAAAAAAAACCAACAAATCCAAATGCTCTCCAAGAAGCAACAGTTTTCTTAACCCAAGTTTTAAATAAAATGGATATAGAAATTGAAATAGATGCAAATATTAATAACAAAAATGATTTATTTATAGAGCTTAAAGGTGAAAATGTTGGAGTGGCAATCGGAAAAAGAGGTCAAACTCTAGACTCACTACAGTATCTAGTTAATCTTGTTATTAATAAAGGTGATTATGCTTATACTTCTGTTACGATAGATACTCAGCAATATCGTGAAAGAAGAAAGAAAACATTAGAAAATTTAGCCCTTAATTTAGCACAAAAAACAAAAAAAATCGGCAAGTCTTTTAATTTAGAGCCTATGAATCCTTTTGAAAGGCAGATTATCCATGCTACTTTACAAGGTGACAAGTTAGTAAAAACTTATAGCATAGGAGAAGAACCACACAGATATGTAGTTATAGCTCCCAAGCACACAAAGAAAAATAATAAAAATAATAAAAATAAAAATATTTAAAAATAAAAAATATTTATATATTTATACCTTTGCTTAAAAGCAAGGGTTTTTAGTTTAAAAAAATTAAAATACAAAAAAAAAAGAGAGGTGAAAAAGAATTCTAAAGCTTTTAAATAAGTGTTAGAATTCTTAACCTAATTTATGAAAATTAAAGAATTTGATACTATAACGGCGGTCGCTACCTCTTTTGGTGAAGGTGGTATATCTATTATTAGAATAAGCGGGGAAAGAGCTTTTGAAATAGCTCAAAAAATATTCTTTGCTTTTAGCAAGTCCAAGCTTAATAAAAAAATAATGGATTATAATACGCATACTCTTACTTATGGTGTTATTAAAGATGAAAATAATATTGTAGTAGATGAAGTTTTATTAGCGGTTATGAAAGCTCCTAATACGTATACTTGTGAGAATATAGTAGAAATCAATTGTCACGGAGGTAAAACGTCTGTTCAGCGTGTTTTACAGCTAGTGCTTAAAAATGGTGCTAGGCTAGCTGAAAAGGGTGAGTTTACTAAAAGAGCGTTTTTAAATGGTAGAATTGATTTGAGCAAAGCACAAGCGGTTATAGATGTTATTAGCGCCAAAACAGAGCTTAGTCATAAGTCAGCTATAAATCTACTAGAGGGCAAGTTAAAGCTTAAAATAGACGAGTATAGAAATGATATTTTAACTATGACGGCTCATATAGAAGCAAGTATAGATTATCCAGAGCATGATGAAGAAAATATTAATTATAAAATAATAGGTGAAAGCACGAGTATATTAATTAATAAAATACAAGCGTTATTAAATACTTCGGATACAGGAAGGATAGTAAAAGAGGGAATCAAAACGGTTATACTAGGTAAGCCAAATGTAGGCAAAAGCTCTATACTTAACATATTATTAGATGAAGAACGTGCTATAGTAAGCGATATAGCAGGGACGACAAGAGATGTATTGACGGAGCATTTAAACATAAATGGAGTGCCGATAAATATAGTAGACACGGCTGGAATA
>JAWXUY010000056.1:0-10088 GCA_044425885.1 bacterium
TATTAGAATTTTTAATATTGTCAAGATTTGCTTGAGTAAGACCAGTTAGGTCTGTATTACCAGCGAATACTAAGGCATTTGAGTTTTTAGACATAGCATTTATAGCATCGTTTAAGACTATAGAGGAATTAATATAAGACTTGGTTGCTGTTTGCCCAAATACATTAATATCTTCTTCGTACATAGTTGGTAAAGTTTCTTCTAGCTTGTCACTTATAGGGTCATTATAAGAAGTAATGACTTTTCCACCAGCAGAATTTCTTGAGATTGCTTCAAGGTTATCTATGTATATAGTCCCGACTTCGGCTTGAGTAGTATCTAAAGTAGCTACATATATTTGTAAAAGAGATACAAGTCCGATAGCATCAGTTGGAATTATAGTACTAGCAGTTATCCAATCGGTAGAGTCTAAGCTATCTACTAGAGTTATAGTGTGACGCTCACCGAGAGAGTCTACGAGAATAGCTTTAAGTAGATTACCACTTCCATCACCTTTTACTTGCATTTGTAATAACTCTGTTTTGTCTGGAAAAGCAATAGGATTGTTGTTAAAACAAGCATAAAGAGCTTGAGGAGTTGATTTATTACCAGCAAAACTATAATTAAGAAGTAGACTTTGAGAGCCTTCTGCAACATGAGTATTATTTAACGATATGCCACCAGAGAGAGTATTGTCATTAGGATAATAAGACGTATACATACTTCTTATTGTATCAAAAGACTCGATAGGCGTTATAATGCTACCTACTGCAATATTAATAGTAGCAGATAGATTTTCATAGTTGACAGAAAGAGTAGCAAGACCGTTAGAAGTAGCGATAAACTTGTTATCTTGTATGTATCCAATTTCAGGATTATCTATAGTCCACTCACCAGAATAAAAGTCAAGTGCTTTAAAATAACCTTCAGTGTTGGCAGTGCTTAAATAAAGGTCAGTGCTTTCACCGATAGAGAGAGCAGTATTTTCGGCAGAAGGAACTAGATAAGAGAAAGTAACTCCTGCTCTAAATAAAAGCTCAGCAGTAATACCGCTTGAGTGAGTAGCTATTAAAGTATGCTCACCGATTTTGGTTGGTAAAATAGAATGCCCTGTAATAGAACCAGTTGTGTAATCTTTAAAACTAAGAGTAATCTCGTTAGGGTCTATTGCTATAGGATTTTCAAATTCGTCTTTGCCTATAATAGTAATATCATAGCTAGTGTCAGTGTAAATAGTGTCACTTGAGCCAGTTTCAATAGTTATTTGAAGCGAGTCAAGACTACCAGTAGAGCTATTTAAAGATTTAATGCCAATCGCATTAGGAACTAGCCTTTGAATGCCATCAGATGGAGTATTGACTGTTGTTATATTATTAGAGCCTTCTTCTCTTATAGAAAGAGTAGTAGAGCCCCCGCCATCTAAATGAATAGCGTTATAAGCTCCGTATTCTAATAGAATGCTCGCTACTTCGCTCTCTGTAGCCCCAACGCTATCACCACGCCCATCAACAGCTACTAAAATAAGTTTATTGCCATCTTGACTAACTCCAACAGCGCTTCGAGGATTATTTGAGTTAGGCGATATAGAAAGACCTGTTGAGATATGCTCGCCATTTCTTAAAATCTCTCCGCCAGCCGATACTCCAGCAGATATATTAGAGATTGTTTTAGTAGAATCAAATAAAAAAGTATAACTTTCGTTTAAAGATACGTTATCACCAACGTTAAATAAACTAAAATAATTATTCGCATTTGCTTGGTTCATTACTATTATAAAGCCATCTTGTGGTACGTTTACTACCTCATATGGATAAGCCTTTTGTATTATAGTATTATTAGAAACTATTATTTTATATAAATTATCATTGTTACTATCAAGATTAGACGTATTTTGTATAGCATCTGTGTTAAAGCAAATAGGGTTGGAAAAATCTGTATATTTATTTATACCCTGTATGCTAATAGTAGAGCCATTGCTGTTATTAATCACAGATTGCGAAGATTTTAAATAGTCTATAAAAACATTGCCGAACATATCTTCAAATACTCCAGCATACATACTAGCAGAGAAGTTATAATAGTTCTGAGACTCTATAACTTTACCATCTTCTAATATTTGTCCCATTGAAGAATAAGGGTTACCTGCTCCAAAAAAATCAGCATTTATACCAACAACTGCATTATTCTCTATAGTCAAATCTTCTACGCTTTTTTTAAGTCCATGTTCTGTAGTAGAAGTAAGTATCTCAAGAGCGACGTTTGGGTTATCCATATTAACTACTACAACATGAACGTCTTTCCAGCCAGATTTATATAAGCGTTCTGTTTTTTGATAGCTTACCCCAGAAGTAATTTTTTGCTCCTCTACTCCTATGTACAATAAATCAGAGTTCGCAAATACTTCTATAGGTTTATATATATTATTAAATAAATCTAAATTATTACTATACTTAGAGCTATTAATTAAAGCAAGCCCCAGCATTAATAACATTATTTTATTATTTTTTGATTTTTTAAATTTAATTTTTGATTTCATGATTTAAAATTCCTCACTAACATAATAATATATTAATATATTATTATTTTATTCATCAGAGTTATCAATTGTATCATCACTTGAAGTACTAGAGCTAATAGGAGCTGTACTACCATAAAAAAAGTCATCAATCGTAGCTTGAGATTGAGTAATACTATGGAAGAAATAAGAAACGTCTCCAGAATAGCTAGCCTCGCCAGCCACTGTATCTGTATTAATATTATCAAAGTCTATACTAGTAAAACTTGTTAAATACTTAGGTAAATTTGATATATTAAAATCTGTTTCTACGAATTTTATAAAGCTCATAGCTAAAGCACTTGCGTTATCTAAGAAGTTATCTTTACCTACTACTTGTCTAATAAATTCAGATATAAATTCTTGTTGAACTTTAACTCTATCAAGGTCAGCATAAGTATAACCCCTAAAACGAACAAGTCCTTCGGCATCGTCACCGTCTAAAAGTTGATAACCTCCTTTTAAGGCGATATTTAAGTTTTGAGTAGGGTCGCTATACCAAAGACCGCCTGAAGGCACATCAAAGTATATACCACCTACAGAGTCCACTATATATTTAAATGCGTCTAAGTCTATTTTAACATAGTAGTCAAATTTAACGCCTAATAAATCTTCTACTGTTTTTTGAAGCATTTCTACTCCAGTAGACTCAGTATAAGTATAAACTGCATTTAACTTCATATAAGAAGGAGCTCTTGAATTAATAGACCTAAGGTCTGTTAAGTCTTGTCCACTAAAACTAACATAAGTATCACGTGGCACAGACATAATATTTATTTCGCCAGTAGTGCTAATATAGCTACAAGCCATAATAACATCAGTAAGTAATTCTTCTTTATCTACTCCAAGTACAAGAACGTTAGTACGAACTGGAGCAGTTGTTTTAGCATTTAGAGTAAGTTGGAAATTTTCTAAATCTTCGGCAGAAGCTATAGTAAGATTGGTTTGCTGTAGACTAGGGTCATAAGGAGATATGTAAAAAAAGCTATCATAAAAATATAGACCGCCAGAGGCTATTCCAAATCCTACAAACAAGATAGGAATAAAGATTTTCAAAAATTTAAATAGTATAATTTTTTTAGTATTTTGCATTGTTAAAAACTCCTAAATATAAATTTATAAATTTATAAATTAATTTATAAATACACGACAATATTCAATACAAAGAATTATAACAAAATAAATAAAGTTATTCAAGTATAATATTAAATTTAATAAAATTTTAATATTATTAATTTTATGAGTAAATATATCTAAATATAATAATTTTTGTAAATAGCTTTTTTATTTATTTTGTACGTGTAGTCAACTTGACATTTATTTTAAAGTTTATTTTAATTTATTGATAAATTTTTGTATATTTTGTATATTTTGTATATTATGGTTAATATTATGGTTAAATAGCTTAAAATAATAAAAAATAATAAAAAGTTTAAAAATTTTTAAAATAAGTGTTGACAAGATTAAGTTTGTAGTATATAATAAATTTTGTCAGCTGTTGTAATTGTTGTAATTAATAATAGTTGTTTGCAGTTAAGCCCAGATAGCTCAGTCGGTAGAGCAGAGGACTGAAAATCCTCGTGTCGGCGGTTCGATTCCGTCTCTGGGCATAAATTTTGGGTCACTAGCTCAGTTGGTAGAGCATTGGACTTTTAATCCAAGGGTCCCGGGTTCGAGCCCCGGGTGGCTCATTTCATAAAAGTACTTAAACATCAGTTTTAATGCATTAGTGTTAAATGGTGTTTTTTTTAAATATTTTTTTATAATAATTTAGCCCATCACCTAGAAATTAATAACTAGTTATGAGGGGCTATTATTATTATATTATATTATTAATTATATATCTAAAGCTATATTTACCACTACTTCAACTGCTTTTAGCATAGACTCTACGCAAACATATTCGTATGGACCATGATAATTATGACCGCCTGTAAATATATTAGGACAAGGTAACCCCTTATACGTAAGGCAAGCACCATCTGTGCCACCCCTTGAAGCTACTATTCTAGGCTCAACGTCAGCTTTTTCCATTGATTTTTGTGCTTTCTCTACTATATGCATATTGTCTTTGAGTATGTTATACATATTGTAGTAACTGTCATTTAAATCTAGCTCTATGCAATTATTATATTTATTATTTAAATATTTTACTATATTTTTTAATAAATCATTTTTATCTTGAAATTCTTGCTCATCAAACGTTCTTATTATAAAACCTAGATTAGTTTTTTCTATGTTGCCATTAATGTGAGTCAAGTGGAAAAATCCCTCACGCTTTTCAGTATTAGAAGGCATCTCACTTGGTAACATAGAGATAAGCTCATTTGCGACCATTGATGAATTAACCATGATGTTTTTAGCAGACCCAGGATGAACATTTTTGCCTGTTATATTAATTTTAGCACCAGAAGCGTTAAAATTTTCATAGTTAAGCTCGCCAATTCCCCCACCATCTAACGTGTAAGCGAAGTCACAATTAAACTTCTCGACATCAAAGTATTTAGTGCCCTCACCAATTTCTTCATCTGGAGTAAAAGCAAGTCTAATATCACCATGCTTAAGTTCAGGATTATCTAATAAAAACTTAAAAGCTGTAAATATTTCAGCTATACCAGCTTTGTCATCAGCACCTAAAAGAGTAGTACCATCGGCTGTTATAAGCTTTTTGCCAACATAATTATTTAAAGACTTAAATTCGCTTGGCGATATAACAGTATTGTTTTTTAAATTTATGTCATTGCCATCATAACACTCTATTATATTAGGCTGAACACCTTTTCCAGAATAATCAGGACTAGTGTCCATGTGGGCTACAAAACCGATAGTAGGTATATTATTACTAGAAGTATTATCACCTAAATTAGAAGGTAGAGTAGCGAAGACATAGCCATATTTGTCTACGCTTACATCACTAAGCCCAAGAGTAGAGCAATGCCCAGCTAGAACTTCAGCGAATAAATTTTGTGCTTCAGTAGAAGGATAAGAAGAAGAATCTGGGTCAGAAGTTGTGTCTATTTTCACAAAAGAATAAAAATAGTCTAATAAAACCTCCTCTAACGGCTTGATATCTTCAAATCCTTTAAAATCATTATTACTCATATTTTAAAAAAATCTCCTATCTTAATTTATTTTTAATTTTTAATTATTTATTTTATTTTATTTATTATATTGCTTATAGATAGCTCTATGTATTCTTCTGAACAGTAAATAGACCTGCTTTTAAAAGGGTTATAATCATATACTAATGGACTTAAATTATAATTATATTTATTATAATACTCTTTAAATAATTTACTGCTGTCTTTGGCATTTATGAACGTTACAAATCCATCTTTAATAAGAATTCCAAAATCTACAAGAGTGCCATCTATAACTTGAGTTAAATCAACTACATTTTGATAATTATGTTTTTCATTAGACCATTCAGGAGTAGATGTTATAACTAATATCATATCTAAAAAATCAAATTGTGAAGCAATCATGGTTAAACCATTAATTAATTCAAGTATAGTTGTATATTTATGCGTGTTAGAGTCTATTCCTACTACACCATTTGATTTAATAAAAAATTCAGATTTACAAGTCAAAATATCACTATTTATTTTACAATTATTACTAAAACGTATAGATGGATCAAGAATACATGAATTAATTCTTAATTCTTTAGGTATAAATTTAAAAAGCTCTTCATAATATTCTCCATATTTTCCAGAGGCTAATCTTACAAACACATTTTCAAATTGTTCTATTGAAACAGGCTTACCCCTAAGAGTATAACCAGTATATTTACAAAGGCATTCTTTTTTAATCATAGCTTTATTAACGCCTACTAGATTATCAAACCTAAATAAAACATTTTCGTTATCAATATAAATATCTAGCTCTTTACCATACGCATATAAAATATAATCGTCTAATAATTTTCCAGCTAAATATTTGCAATTAGTGTATTTATCTGGTATTTTTCCATTTTTTTTCTTTATATCATGTTGAATTTGTATATAATCATCTATTTCAGGGATTGTTAACGCCACAGATAAATAATTATTATAAGTTCCAACCAAATAACCACTATAATCATAAATAAGCTTTACATATAAGTAACCATCTATTACTTCACATTTATTATAATCTATATTTTCAGTATCAAAATATTCGCCAATTAATTTCATAATAGTATCACTTCTTTCGTAAATATATTAATTATTATTACTTTTACTAATGGTCCTCTAATAAACCTTGCATTTCGTTTAAAAGATTGTCCATAGCTTCTTCTTCTGTATCAGGGTCTTCTAAGCTAAATTCAGGCGTTTTTACCACGCTTAACAGATTCCCTAATACTTCATTAGTTAATACCCCATTATTTTCATATTCTAGTATTTCTAATAATTTTACTATTTCTGCTTCTGTCTTATCTAATTGATTTTTTGTAGTATTTCTTTTAGTTTCGTATTTGTTAATTACTTCATTTCTTTGTTTTGTATAATTGCTGTGTAAGAAGACCATATCTTTATTATGTTCTACTCTTAGTTCTTCTAATTTTGTAGAAAAATCTACACGTTTTCCTTCAAGTCTTTTTAATTTTATTAAATTTTCTTTATTTTTGTTATTATCTTGCATAATCATCACGTCCTAACTAAAAAACTATTATTTTAATCTATTATTATTTTATTATTCTATTTATATTTCTATTTCTATTTCTATTTCTATTTTTTAATACCACATAGATATCTATTTGTTTAAGCCCTCAAGTTTAACTTGAAATCTTTCTCTGCTTCTCTTTTTTGGTCTTTCTTAGCTATATCGGCACGCTTATCATAAAGCTTTTTACCTTTAGCTATCCCAACATCTATCTTAACATAACTGCCTTTAAAATAGATTTTAGTAGGTATAAGAGTATGTCCATCAAGAGTAGTTGCCTCTACAAGCTTATTTATCTCATAACGGTTTAGTAAAAGCCTGCGGTCTTTTAGAGGGTCATGGTTAAATATATTGCCATGCTCGTAAGGGCTTACGTGCATACCCTTAATAATAGCCTCGTTGTTTTCTATACGTAT
Source organism: bacterium (assembly GCA_044425885.1). Lineage (GTDB taxonomy): Bacteria > Bacillota > Clostridia > Lachnospirales > CAG-274 > Tyzzerella. The sequence continues at coordinate 7,594 of JAWXUY010000056.1, forward strand.
ATAACTCTCTTTTAGGTTACATTTACCAGCTCTTAGCGACTTAACTTCTGTCCCCTTTAGCTCTATCCCAGCTTGAAAAGTTTCTAGTATAAAATAATCATGATAAGCTTTTTTATTTTGTGCAATTAGTTTGTTGCTACTTTTTTTCTGCATATTATCACCTACTATTATTTTTATTTGTTATATATTTTTTATTTAATTTTTATATTTTACATAGTGTTATGCTATACCATGTGTTATCTAAACCATGTCTATGCTCTGTATTCCATAAATCAATAATATTAAATTTATCTTTAATTAATTCATCTAATAACTCGAGTGTAATAAAATTAAAGTACATACCATTAGTTTCTAACTCTAATTCTCCAACCCCGATATCTTTTCTTAAAGATAAAAAGAAAATGCCATTTGGTTGTAATGCTGTATGGACTTTTGTAAAAACGTTAGGGAGTAACTGCTTTTTAATATGAATAATAGAGGCGTGCGCCCAAATTCCATTATACTTGTTGTTAAAATTGGTATTTTCATATAGAGTATTATAGGCTTTAAAATTATTTTGGATAGCTAGATTATAAAACTCCTCTACTGGCTCAACGCATTCTACTTCAAACCCTTTACTTCTAAAAAATTGAGCATCTCTTGTTGTTGCCGACCCTATCTCTAATATTTTATTACCAGAGATGTTATCTAAAAAAGCTTTGTAAGACCTGTAGTAAAAATCATCTTTTATATCTACTTGAAATTTTTCGTTTCCAGCAGAACCATTGCAATACTCATTAAAGGTTTTAGAGTAATGCTCTATTGTTTTGTTGATATTAAAGCACTCCCTTTCAAAACTTAATTTACTAATAATATCTAACTACTTATGATTAACAAAAGCTCTAAACTCATCAAGTAAAGAATAATTGATAGTTTCGCCTAAATTCATATGCCCTAGTACTTCAAAACGTTGAGAGCCATGATAATCACTACCAGCTGTTATAGCTAGATTATATTTTTTGGCAAGAGATAATAAGAAATCTCTTTGTTCTGGAGTATGGCTAGAATAATAGCATTCTATACCATTTACATTTAATTCTTTTAGAGTTTTAACTAAACGCTCTGTATCTTCGTTAGATAGCTTATAAACCATAGGGTGAGCAAGCACAGAATAACCACCAGCATTTTTAATTAAATCTATAACAGTTTTAACATTTGGTAAATCTTTTCCAATATAAGCAGGTCTACCTACACCTAAGTAAACATCGAAAGCATCTTTGTTAGAAGTAGAGTAGCCTTTTTTAATCATTGCTTGAGCGAAATGTGCTTTTGTAACAAGCTTTTGAGAAGTCATGGCTCTTACCTCATCGAAAGTAAGGTCGAGACCGACTTCGTTTATTTTATCTATAAGCTCTTGATTTCTTATGTCCCTTACATCTTCAAGACTAGTTAAGAAGTCCATAAGCTCCTTGTTGTTTATGTCTAGATAATAGCCGAGTAAATGTATTTCAACCTCTTTAGTTTCGCCAGATTCTAATTCCACGTCAACGCCAACCGAGAACTCTATGCCATTTATAAGCTCAAGACCTTTTAAATCAATATTGTTTTCTCTAATATAAGTGACAGCCTCCATAGTGTCATGATCAGTTATAGAAATAGCATTCATACCTTTTTCTAAAGCTAAATCAATGATAGCTTCGGCATTAAGCTCACCGTCTGAATAATGAGTGTGCATGTGTAAATCAATCATAATAAATATAAATCCTCCAATTTAGTTTAATAATAATTTAATATAAATATAAATATAAATTTAAATATTATATTATAATATATCATAAAACAAAAATAGGATTAATACAATATAAAAAACATAAAAAAATATAAAAAATATAAAAAACATAAAAAAAATTAGAAATATAATTAGGGAGGAGATGATTAATAATTGAGCCAAGAGAGAAATAGAGATATAAAGATAGATAGGGATAATGGGGGTAACGAGTACATATCACTAGTTAAAGGTACACTAATAGCATTTTTAATAACAAGTATAGTATTTTTTGTCTACGGAGCAATGTTGACTTACACAGACACAACTGAGGATAATACTCAGTTAATCGTGATGGTAACGACAGTAGTATCTATGATAGTTTCAGGATTTATTTCAGCAAGAGGGTTTAATAAGAATGGATGGCTTTATGGAATGATAGCGGGATTTTTGTATGCGATTATAATTATACTGGTAGGATTTTGTATTTTACCAGATATAAAAATAACATCTAAATTTATAATAATAAGCGTGCTATCGCTTTCAGCTGGAGGGGTTGGGGGCATACTGGGTATAAATACTAGAATATAATAAACAACTAAAACCACCTATTATAATGCATATAGGTGGTTAGGTGTAGTTTAGGTGTAGTTTAATTTTGTTATAAATAGCATAAAATATAATTTATTAAAAAAAACTTGTAAAGACAATAAAAAAGTTATATAATATAAAAAATAATATAATATAATTT
>JAWXUY010000057.1:0-10050 GCA_044425885.1 bacterium
GCCTATGATAGGTCAACAAGAAGGCATTCAAATGCAAGGCGAAATGCCTATGATGGGTCAACAAGGTGAACAAATGCAAGGTGATATGCCTATGATGGGTCAACAAGGTGAACAAATGCAAGGCGGAAATCAAATGCAAGGTGATATGAGCAATAACAAAGGTGGTATGATGGGAGGTATGATGGGAGGTATGACTTCTAGCTCTGGAGGCGGTGGAGATTTTATATATTCTGATGATAATATAGAGTCTTATGCTGATATCTTTGACAATTCTATTAATAATACTGCTAATTATAAAGATAAAATGCGTGTAATAGAGGCTATTAAAGCTCTTAATGATGGTGATAACTATGACATAGAAGATTATTGGGACGTTGATAGCATTCTAAGATTTTTTGCTGGTCATACTACAGTTGTAAATATGGACAGTTTTTCAGCAGGTAGGTTCACTAATCTTTATGTTTATGAGTTTAATGGCAAGATGAATTTAATACCTTGGGACTATAATGAGTCTTTTGCTGGTGCTTTTGCAACTGGAGTAGATGTAGTTAATTTCCCAATTGATACGCCTTTAATTAATATTGATATGAGTGATTTTCCGTTATTAGATATATTAGTATCTAATCCAGAGTATCAAGCTAGGTATCACTATTATTTATTAGATATTTGCGATTATATAGACAATACGCTTATTGGCAAAATAGAAGATTTACAAGAAAAAATAAATCCTCTTATCGAAAGTGATCCTACTGCTTTTGTTACTTATTCTAATTATCTAAAAGGGGCAGAAGAACTTAAAAGCGCTTTAATCTTACGTTCTGAAAGCATTAGAGGGCAAGTAGCGGGTATTATACCTTCTACTACTCAAGCTCAAGCTCAAAATCCAGAGTTATTAGTTCAGCATAACATTAATACTAGCACACTTGGTAGTAATTCAGGTGGAATGGGAGGCGGTGGAAATGGCGAACGTATGCAGGCGATGGGCGGTAATATGGGCGGAGGAAATATGCAAATCCCAGATTTAAGTCAGCTTGGTATAGATGTAGAAGGGCTAGGGCTTGATAAAATTCAAAGTATAGAAGATTTAGCTAATCTACCAGAAGACACTATTAATCAATTGCAGTCAGCCGTTGTAGGACAAATGCAAGGTGGAGGTATGCCTAATATGGGCGGTAATATGATGGGTAATAGTATGGCTAGCTCTAGCAATAGTCTTAACAACCAAAATATTATTATATTCGCTGGTAGTCTACTTGCAATGCTTATAACTGGCGTACTAATCAAAAAAAATAAAATATAAAATTTTATAATTTTTTTTAAAAACAAGAGGTGTCCAAGTGGACACTTTTTGTTTATAATATTAGTATAAAAATAAAAATAAAATAAAATAAAATAAAATTAAAACTAATTTAGAAATTTAGAAATTTAGAAATTTAGAAAGGAATGATTTTTATGCGATTACTACTATGTGAAGATGAAAAACCTCTTTCAGATGCTTTAAGTATGATACTCAAGCATAATAATTACTCGGTTGATTGTGTGTATGATGGTGAAGAAGCTCTTGATTATTTGCTTGCTGAAAATTATGATGCTGTTATTCTAGACATAATGATGCCTAAAGTAGATGGAATGACTGTACTAAAAAAAATTCGTAGCAATGGAAGTGATATTCCTGTTATAATGCTTACTGCCAAGTCTCAACTAGATGATAAAGTTCTTGGTCTTGATAATGGTGCAAATGATTATATTACTAAGCCTTTTGAAACTAAAGAGTTATTAGCTAGAATTAGAGCCACTACTCGTAAGTCTAATAATAATAATAAAACGTCAGTCATATCTGTTGGAAATGTAATTCTTGACCAAGCAACGTTTGAGCTATCTACCAGCAAAGACACTATTAGGCTTGCCAACAAAGAATTCCAAATGATGGAGATGTTAATGGTTAATAACAATAATTTAATATCAACAGATAAATTTATGGAAAAGATTTGGGGCTATGATAGTGAAACTGAGATTAATGTCGTATGGGTATATATATCTTATTTGAGAAAGAAATTAATGAGTTTAGAAGCAGATATCCAAATAAAGGCTACAAGAAACACTGGATACTCGTTAGAATTTAAAAAATAAAATAAAATAAAACATAAGCGGAGTGGAATTGACTATGCAAGATATGCAAAACAAACTAAGAAAAAAGTTTATTTTTATTTCTATGAGCTCTGTATTTGTTGTGATATTTTTAATTGCTGTTATAATTAACGTGACTGTTTATGTGCAATTAAATGCTAAAAGTGATGAAATTATTAATATTTTATCGGATAATAATGGTAGGTTTCCTAGAGGTACTAGTAGCTCTGATGATTATATACTTCCCTCTAAAATGTCGAAAGAGATACCTTTTTCTACTAGATTTTTTTCTCTTAGGGTTGATGGCGACTTGAAAACAAATAATATAGATATAAATAATATTATTATAGTTAACAGAGAGAATGCTATTGATTTTGCATTTAAAATAATAGAGCTAGATGATATGAGTGGTTATTTTAATAATTTTAAGTTCTTGGTAACCGAACATTCTTATGGAAAGCTAATCGTATTTGTTGATTGCACAGAGGATTTAGAATTGCTTAAATTGGTTTTTATGGCAAGCGTTAGTATATGCTTTATGGCTTTTATATCTATTTTTATACTAATATTTGTATTTTCAGAGAGAGCTATTTCTCCTATTGTGCTTAGCTATGATAAGCAAAAGCGTTTTATTACGGATGTTAGCCATGAGCTTAAAACTCCACTTACTATTATTAAGACCAACAACGAAGTTATAGAAATAGTAAACGGCGAAACTGAATGGAGTCAGAATATAAATTTTCAAGTTGATAAGCTAAGTAATCTTATAAGCAATTTAATAAGCCTTACTAAAGTAGACGAGCAAGAACACGTATTAGATAAAGTAGAATTTTCTTTGAGTGACGCTGTCTTTGATTGCGGAGGGCAGTTCGATTTAGTAGCATCTAACGAAAATAAAGATTTATTGCTAGATATACAAGAAAGTATAAATTATAATGGCGATGAGGGTGCATTGCGCCAAGTAATATGTATTTTACTAGATAATTCTATAAAATACGCCAACACTAATTCTACTATAAGCGTAACTCTAAAAAAACAAGGTGAAAAAATAAGATTTAAAATAACTAATTACACAGATGGCATTAAAAAGGGAAAGCATAACGTTCTTTTTGAGAGGTTCTATCGTTCAGATGAGTCTAGGCATACAACAGGCTATGGAATAGGGCTTTCTATAGCAAAATCAATAATAGAAAAGCATAAGGGTAGAATTAAGGCAGAAAGCTCAAGTGAGGGCGAAATAAGCTTTACTATAGATTTATAATATTTATAATATTTATAATATTTATAATATTTATAATAATAAACATAAAAAAAAGCAATAGCTTGTTGTATTAAAGCTAATGCCTTTTTTTAATATATTTAAAATTATTTATTTTTGGCTTGTTTTAATTCTTCTTCTAATCTTGCTATTTTAGTTTTAGAATTTAAAAATTCGAATATCATTCTTGAAGCATGGAATAAAGTTGTGACTTCTTTCTCAGTCCAACCACGTCTTATTTTACAATCATCTAGCCCTAAAAATACACGTCTATTATTTATGTTAAGCGACTCAAATAACATGAGTGATTTTATATCTTGGCTTATTAAAATATCTATTAATTCTTTACTTTTTAAGCCGTTTATATTATTATTGTAGAATACACCATCTTCATCGGCTTCTTCAAAAATACTTTCTATTACGTCTTCTGGTACATAGTCTAAAACTTCTTCGTCTATATATTTCTCTACTTTCCACTCTGATACTAGTTCATAACCCTCTGAATTCTCGTCTTTCATCTCGTAAATATATATTCTATCTGCATCATAATATGTGCATAAGTACTCTGATATTACATTCAGTGTTATTTCTATATTGCGTGACTCATATAACAAGTTAAATACAGTCGATACTACTTCTGTATCTATAGATTGGCTATTGCTTCTTATATTTTCTTTATGCTCAGAAGGTATAGTATTTATTTGCGTTAAGTCTTCAGTGTAGAGAGTATAACAATTTTTACCTTTTGATTTAGAAGCAAATAATGCTTTGTCTGAGTAGTCGCAAAGTTTTAAGTAGTCTAAATCCTTGCCTTCTTGAGGAAAATCAACTATACCAATGCTTGCTGAAACTGTAAAGTGAGTATTTTTACCAGCATAGCTCTTTTTGAGTGCTTTACAGATTTGTTCTGCTTTCTCTAATACTATATTATCGTTGTTATATTTCTCATAGTTTTTAAGAACTGCTATAAACTCATCTCCGCCTATACGCCCTACTATATCATCTTTACCAAAGCATTCTTTTAATCTTTTTGCTAAGTCTGCAAGTATAATATCTCCTAAGTGATTTCCTAAATTACCATTTATTACTTTAAAGTTATCTATGTCTATCATATAGAAAGCGTGTTTTTCACCGTCCATAGTAACTAAATTTAAATTATCAACTTCCATATGTGTTGCTATTTTATTATAGCATTTTGTTAATACGTCTATACTTGGTTCTTCTGTAACCATCTTTTGTTGTTCGATGTTAACTGCTTTACCTACTACTATATAAGGGTTACCTTTTGCATCTCTAATATAGTCATATATAATCCTAAACCATTCTGGTCTGCCGTCTTTACTTATAATTCTAAATTCTACTGGCTGAACTACTCCATCTTCAAAATTATCTAATAGCTCATAAAATGCGTGCATATCTTGTCTATAAATAAGACTCTTATCAGCAAAAACAGTTGAGAAGTTTCTTAGTATAGATGCCGCAAAATAGTTTAATACTTTGCTACCTAAAAACTGTATAATATCTTCTTTTAAGTATAATCTAAAAATAGAAGCATCTGTGAGATTAGTGATTTTTCTAGTCATAACCCTTTCTAGGTGAAGTGGGTCTGTAATTTCATTTATAGCTTGAATATTATTAATACTCCCAAGTATACAATGGTCACGTGAATCTTCACGCATCTTAGTATGCCCTCTAAGTCTTATCCATTTGACATCTCTAAATTCAGCATTTTTTAGTCTAAATGATATATCTATATCAAGTCCATCGTGAATACTTTTGTAAACCTCTGTTATAACCCAATCTAAATCTTCATCATAAATATAATCCCTAAGCGGTCTAAGTTGGCTATTATCTTCATGCTTGTATTTAAACATAATTGCTATATCTATCTCTATTACTATATTACCATCTTTAAGAATAGCCTCAAATTCTTGTCTATTACCATCCTCATCTGTACCTACTTCTAAAAAGCTATCTACTTTTGAATATATAATAGAATGGTCATCATTAAACCATCTACATTCAAGTACTACATCTACAAAAGTATTTTTAAAAGTTTTAAAAGTAGTAGTAAGTAAAATAGCTTCATCAGCATCTAATGCCTTTTCTAAATCATGACGAAGTTTCCCCTTAGTGTCTTCGTGTTTGATAATATCAATAGCATTAAACTTTTTATCGTTAGTACAACCTAAAATATCTTGCATGGCTTGATTTAAGTGTAGTATATCAGCTGTTTTAAAATCTTGAATAATTACACCTTGTTTAACTTGGTCAAAAATAGTGTAATTCATTTTGTTTGCATTGTTCATAGCAAAGTCCCCCTAAATAAAATCCCTTATTTTTTTATTTTAATATATTTATATAAATCTTATAAATTTTATATAAATCTCAATAAATATTGTATTAATTATAACATATAAAATTTTATAAATCAATAAGTAATAATATTAATATTAATTTTTGTATATATTTTATTTATTTTTGGTAATATATTTATAAATTTTTTCAGGTATTTTTTGGTAAATAGTTAAAACTAGAGCTTTATGCTTTATGTTTTATATATTTGACGTATTATAACTTAATTTTTTTATATATATTGCATATTTTTTTTGTATAGTTAACATAAAAAATTTATGAAAAAACAGCATTATAATAATAATAATGCTGTTTTAAAAATTATTTATTTTAAATTACTTACCTGTAGCTTCTAAGAATCTCATTAAGAGTGCACATACCTCAGCTCTTGTTGAGTACCCTTTAGGGTCGAATACTCCACTACCTTTTCCTTCGATTATACCTGCTTGTTGCATATATTTTACTGCTGTTGATGCTCCTGCTGATATATCTCCAGAATCTATAAACGATATAGCTCCGTTAGTGAGAGGAAGCGTTAAGCCTGCTTCTATCATATAGTTATATAAGAATAATGCCATGTCCTCACGAGTTATAGAGCTATCTGGCTCAAAAGTAGTTGCTGTTTTGCCTGTTGCTATTCTATTATTGATTGCCCATGAAACTTCTCCAGAGTACCAAGCTGTAGAAGGCACGTCTGTGAAAGGAGTAACTGGCATAATAGAAGTATTAACATTGTCTATTCTACTTAAAACAGTAACAAACATAGAGCGAGTCATTTGTAAATTAGGGCTAAATTGGTTTGTAGCAGTTCCATTAAATAAGCCTCTATTTAACATATAACCTATCGCATCTTTACCCCAATGGCTTTGAACATCGATATATCTACCTAGTATCATAGCATAAGGGCTAGTATCTGTACTATAGTTAGGGTTATAACTACCGCTATAATCTAAATTTGGTACAGTTACAGACGGAGCTACTGGCATAGTAGGAGTTGTACTTGTAGTATCATCTTCATCATCATCATCAGAATCTTTTTCGTAATCTTCATCTACTATAAAATTAGCAGTAATAGAGAAGTTGCCTGCTGGCATTATTATATCAATAGTTTTTTCTTTGTAGATATCAAGTTCTTCTACATCGTCCTCATCGTCATCATCATCAAGATCTTCATATAGAGCATCGTTATACTCATCTTCTTGCTCTTGTAATTGAGCTTTTACATCGGCTCTAGCAGAACCACTTATGCTCCAAGAATCGAATATATATCCAGCTTCTGTGTAGGCTCTAAGCGTCACAGCCTCGCCTTCGTCTATACTTATTTTTTTACCGTCTGTGCTTACATAAGAGCCATTAATTCTAACATATCCTTGGTCTTCTTCAAGGTAAGCAGTAAGATAATAGCTATCTACTTCTGTCTCAATAGTATCTATGTTTACGTAAACTGTTTCAGCTGGCATAGTAAAATATACAGAAACTCCGCTTTTTTCAGTATAAGTTTTAATAGTTGTACCTGAAGCTGTTGTAACTGAAATTTCTTCGTCATCATCTAGGTCATCATAGTAGATTATTACTTTATCGCCCTCTAAAGCTGAAGAAACATCTAAGTCAAGTCGGCTAGAAGATTGGTTTCTAATAGTATAATAAACGTCTTTGTCTTCGTCTTTATCATCGTCATCGTCGTCATCATCGTCTGGATTTGGAGTCACTGAGCTATCTCCACCTGAGCTATCTCCACCTGAGCTATCTCCACCTGAGCTATCTCCGCCTGAGCTATCTCCGCCCGAGCTATCTCCACCTGAGCTATCTCCACCTGAGCTATCTCCGCCAGTATTACCATCACTATCCCCATCAGTATTACCATCACTACCACCGCCAGAAAGATCTCTCACACTTACTACTACATTAAAAGTGGCATTACTACTTTCAGTCACTTTAAAAATAGTTTGAACATAGCTAGATGTATCATCAATAGAACCACTTCCACTACCACCTTCTACGAAAGAAGCAGATAAATCTGTAGTATATGGGTGAGTAAGCGTAAATACTGAGCCTGCTGGCAATGTTAAAGTTTTTATGTTTGGTACTTCAGATATATCAAGAGTAAATGTAGTTTCTATATCTATATTTTCCCAACCATTATTAGTTTCACCTTGTCTAACAGGTTCTCCATCATAAGTATTAACTTGTATTGTACTTGGTATAGTAATAGTTTCAAGGTCTTCGTTATTTAATTCATAGAAGTAAGCTTTATAGCCATCTCCTCTATCTTCTATTATATAGTTTATATCATTACTAGTATAGAATATGCGAGTATCTATAAGATTTAAATAAACAACTGTGTTTGTTGTTAAAGTGATACTTGTTCTTGTATTTCCAGTATTTTCTTCTGGTATAAGTATCCCATTTTTAGTTGATAATGTAACAGTTTCATAATCTTCATGCACAAAAGTAATAACTATAGGGTCACTGCCATCAGATATTGAACTAGATATAGTAGTGATTCCCTCAACTTGCCCCATAGGAACAACTATATTATTATAGTTTGAAATTTCTTCATATTCAAATGTAGCTGTAGTAGCACTTTGTTCAGCAAGATTACCATTTTCATCATAAAAAATTTTTAAACGTCTATTTATAAAAGTAGGTCCGCCTAAAAAGTTAACTATCTCAACTGTTATAGTATCACCGCTTTGAGTAACTAAATACTCTATATTACCCTCTATATAAGTTTGTTCAATATCTCTATCTGGTATTAATTTAATATTAATTGTACCATAAATTGTCGATTTAGAATCTTCATCTACATATTTAGTAGTTCCAGAGTTAAATATACCTGTATTAGTGTAAGAACCATCTCCAGTTTCAACATAACTAAGGTCTCCATCAAGTTCAACTTTATTATCTGAGCCATGATTTAATTGGTAAGTAGTGGCATTTGGAGCTGTTATTTTCTCTACAAAATCTGGAACTTGGATAGTAGCATTTTTGAGATTAGCAGCTGTTCTTGAATAACCCTCAGTTGAATCATTACCAACTAATAATCTATTTGGATCATTCTCAAGATCATAGCTATTAGTAATACCAGTATTAGGATGTTTAGTTTGAAGTCCTGTTATTACGTCATCTTCATCTACTATAGAAGGAATTCCATCTTTATCCCAATAAAGATAAACATATTCTTTAGCTTTTATTAAATATCCATAAGTTTTATACATATATTCATCACTATATATATAGTCAGGATCAAGACTGCCTGCTTCATGTACGCTATTCATATAGCTCTTTAAAAATCCATAAGCTTCTAGCTCTACAACATAACCTCCGCTACTTATAGGAGTAATAGAAGTTTCATATAAGATACCATTAAAATCATAAATAGGGTTGTAGTAAAGAGTTATAACTTTGTTATTTGCTCCTGTTGGGACTTTAAAGTATTTACCTAGAGCTCCACTATCTGCATCTGTTTCTTTATCTTTAATATAGATAAGGTCGTCTATATCTACATTTATATTAGCATTTACATAACTAGCATGTAGAGATTTGCTACTAACCTCATACATAACACTTACTTGAGTTCCAGATGGAGCTGTTATAGTACCTACATTTTGGTAAGGTTTTACAACACCATTAACTTGGTCTTTTGAGCCCTCATAAATAGTTATATCTTTTTCAATAACTTGTATATTGTCAAGCGTAATTACTACTTCATCAGAATTGATTTTACTTTGCTCTTGTAAGTCATAAGAATCATCTGTAGTATCTGGATTTGCTAGAACATAAATACTTATAGTATCTGTAATTTCAAGTTCAAGTAAATCATCAGTAGTTTCTTTATACCCTAAAACTTTAGCTATAAATTGAGGAACACCATCTGGTATTGTAGTATTTTCGTCTTCGTCATCTATAGGCATAGCATAAGAAACCGAAGCAACTTGAGGCATATTATAGCTAACACTTTGAGGTACAGCGGGCTCAACTGGGATAGCTTGTTCTACGAAAGATGCACTTATTGTATCAAAATCATCATTCTCAAATAATTGAGGTTTTATTGTAAATGTGAGAGTAGGATTTCCATATTCATCTACATCTTCGCCATTAGTTACAGAATCAACACTAATTAGATTATTCGTTTTAAGACCTTCAATATCCCAGTTACTTAATTCATAGTAATAATCATCTGGATCTTTATGAGTACTAGGATAAGCAGTAATTTCTACAGTTATAACAGCCTCGTTTGTATAATCTTTAAAATCATAATCAGCAAGACTAAAAGCTCCATCTCTAACAGTACTAGTATAGATATCAGC
>JAWXUY010000058.1:0-9787 GCA_044425885.1 bacterium
CAAAAAAAAGCTATTGATAAATAAAAAAATATGTGATATTATATTTATTATAATAAAATAAAATTAAAAAGGTGATATATATGCGTAGTTTTATTCATAAGGATTTAAATATAAAATTAGAATTATTAAAGAATAAGGATTTGGATATAGTACATGGAGTAAGTATTAACTACGAAACAGCATTAAGAGGCGCTGATAAACAGATAACAGTACCATATTACTTAAATTGTGAGAATTGTGGTGGTATAGGTTCTAGTAAAGCAGAGAATGTAAAAGAATGTACTATTTGTAAGGGAACAGGGATAGAGAAGATTAAAGTAAATAAATTATTTTCATCTCACTTTGAAGATAGAGACTGCCGTACCTGTAGAGGATTTGGGAGGATAGTAAAAGAGCCTTGCCCTATATGTTTGGGGTTTGGCAAGATAGAGCATTATAAAAAGCTCATATTTACGATACCGCCTAATTCTAAAGACGGTCAGATTATAAAAAAAATAGGGTTTGGGCATACAAATCCTAAAGGTAGTTTTGATGGTGATTTAGTAATAGTACTAAATATTATTTATCCAAAATAAAAAAATAAAAAAATAAAAAAATAAAATAAAAAAATAAAATAAAATAAAATAAAATAAAATAAAAAAATAAAAATAAAAAAATAAAATTTAATAGGTGATTAAAATGTCTAAAAAAGATTACTATGATGTATTAGGTATTAACAAAAGTTCTTCAGATGCCGAAATTAAAAAGGCGTATAGAAAATTAGCTAAGCAATATCATCCAGATGCTAACCCTAATAATTCAGAAGCCGAAACAAAATTTAAAGAGGCATCAGAGGCTTATGAAGTATTAGGTGATGCTCAAAAAAGAGATACTTATGATAGATATGGGCATTCAGCGTTTGACGGCTCAGGCGGAGGAGATTTCTCAGGAATGGATATGGGAGATATCTTTAACTCGTTCTTTGGTGGAGGAGGTTCTGGAGGTTTCTCAGATATATTTGGAGGAAGCTCACGTAGAAATGGTCCTATGAGAGGTGCAGACCTACAGTACAACCTTACTATAGATTTTGAAGAAGCTATTTTTGGTTGTACTAAAGAAATTTCTTTTCAAGCAGATGATACTTGTGATACTTGTAGCGGAACAGGGGCTAAACCTGGTACGTATGCGCAAACTTGTAGCACTTGTAATGGGACTGGACAAGAAAGAGTTATGCAACAAACAATGCTTGGAGCAATGACAAGTGTTATTACTTGTAGAACTTGCTCAGGTACAGGAAAAATTATAAAAGAGCCTTGTTCAGGTTGTTCAGGCAAAGGAAAAACACGCAAGAATAAAAATGTTACTGTAGAAATACCAAAAGGAATTAATACAGGGCAAAGTATAAGAAAAGTTGGTATGGGAGCACCAGGTGAAAGAGGTGGTCCACAAGGGGATTTACTTATCTCTATTACAGTTCGTTCACACAAAACGTTCAAAAGAGAAAACAATGATATTTATATAGAAGTACCGATAAATATAATCCAAGCAACGCTAGGTGATGAAATAAAAGTGCCTACTATTGATGGTGAAGAGTCTTATTATGTAAAAGCAGGTACTCAGCCAGATACGATAGTATCTCTTAAAGGTCGAGGGGTATTTAACGTGAGAAATGAAAAAATAAGAGGTGACCAAATAATTAAGTTTAAAGTGCAAATACCAGTAAAAGTAAGCGACAGACAAAGAGAAATTTTAACTGAATTTGGAACAGAAGATGGAATTACTATAGATATTCCTAAGATTAGCAGAAACCCTTTCAAAAAAAGAAAATAAGTTAAGTAATAAATAAAATACAAGGGGGTTTACTTGTGCTTAAAATAGCGATATGCGATGATAATAACAGCGTATGTTCTAAAATAGAAAGTATAATACTAGAATATAAAAAGTATCAATCGTTAGAAATAAGCATAGATGTATTTTGGACAGGTGAAAGTCTGATAGAGTTTATAAAAAAAGAATATTCTTTTGATTTGATTTTTTTAGATATAGAGCTTGGTACAACAACAGGTATAGAAGTAGGTAACATAATAAGAAGCGAATTTAATGACTATATAAGTAAAATAGTTTTTATATCTGGAGTAGATGGCTATGAGATGTCACTATTTGAAGTGCAACCCCTTAATTTTTTAAGAAAGCCGATTAGGGCAGAAAATATTTATAAAAGTATAGAATTGGTATTAAAAATATTAAATTTAATAGATAGAGATGTATTTATATATTCTTTAAATAATGATTTTTATAAGGTATTGTATAAAGATGTTATATATTTTGAAAGCCAAAAGAAAAAAATAAAAGTTGTAAATAGTAATATAAATAATAATGCAAATGAGTTTTATGGGAGCTTGGAGAAATTAAAAGAAAGTTTGCCAGAAGTATTTATAAAGACTCATAGAGCATATATAGTAAATTTTTTTCATGTAAAGTCTTTAAAAAGTAGTAGTTTGGTTATGTCGAATGGTGATACAGTGCCAGTAAGTAGAAATAATATAAAAGCCCTAAGGGAAAAGCTATTAGAGTTTGAGAAATTTAAACGTGATGCGAGATTATAAGTATAATTTTAAAAAAATCTTTTTTATTATTTTTTGTTATTGATTCCAATAAGAGTGTAGTTCATTCCATTTGGTAGTATAACAAATTAATTAATATATAATAAAAATATAAATTAATTAAGTGATTAAGAAAGGTGTGATACTTATGGTATTCAAAACGTTATTTTTATCAAGCTCTTTAAAGCATTTGTTACAGAAAGTATTATTATTTATTTTAGGGAGCTATTTTTTATTATCTCACGTATGTTATTTTTTAGTATATCTTACCCAGAATATATATAATTATACTTTATTAAAAATAGGTATCGTGTTGTGGTTTGTTTTAAGCATTAAAAAATATAATAAGCATTTATTTGACTTAAACACAAATAGAGCTGAATGCCTAAAATATTTTAAGCTAACGATTATGTGTTTAATTATATATGTTTTACTGGCTAGTGAGCTTTACTCAAATATATATATTTATTTGACATCTCATTTAGGAATCCATAGTTTTGTTAATGGTTATTTTGAGTTATCAATATATATATTATGGGAAAGTTTTTTCTCTACATATGGTGTTAATATATTTGGTGCTATGATGATAAGTCTATGTATTTTGTTTATTCCTGTTTTTAAAGATATTATAAGCGTAAACTATAAAAATCAAGATAAGTTGTCAGAAAATGCAAATTATGTTATGCGTGCTTTTAAGCATGATGTAAAAGACCATCTAGCAGTGTTAGAGGAGCTTTATAAAAGCGGTGAAAATCAAGAAGCAAAAGAGTATATGTCAAAGATACTAGATACGTTAGATAGTGAAAAGTTAGCTAATTCAAATAACTTTATATTTGACACTATAATAAATTTAAAATTAGAAAAGTTGTTAAAATCTAATATAGATATAGATATAAAGATTGATATAAACATAGCTTCTAATATTAATATTTTAGCATATGATTTAACTATAATACTAGGCAATTTACTAGAAAACGCAATATATGCTCTACTTAATGATGGTAATGATAGTAATGATGGTAATGACTATGATGATGATAATAATAAGAGGCTTTTAGTAAGTATAAATCAAAGTATGGGTAATATTATAGTGTTTATAGAAAATTCATATATCGGAGAGATAATAAAAGATAATAAAGATTTGAGTAAGCTAATAAGTAGTAAAAAGTATAATAGAAAAGAACATGGTCTAGGTCTTGAGAACGTCAAGAATACTTTGAAAAATTATAACGGCGAGCTCAAAATAGACTATACAAGTAATATTTTTACAGCTACGGCTATTATACCATATGATTAAGTTAAAATTATAAATATTAAAATAAAATATTTTGGAGGTTGTTTTTTGTGAGTAATATTATTATCGCTTTTTCTAAAGATAAGGCTTGTGATGTTATTAGTGGTATTTTAAAGCAAAACGGTATTATTTTTACTCATACAGTAAAAACTAGTTCTGCACTTAGGCAAGCCTGTACTCAACTAGAAAATGCAATAGTTATTTGTAATAATAGGTTTATGGACGAGAATATTTTTAATATAATTCAGGATTTTCATGAAAACTTTACGTTTGTGGTGATAGGGGATTATTCCCAAATAGATGCACTAGACGATGATAAGTGCTATAAAGTGTCCGTGCCGATACAAAAAGAAGAATTTTTATCTATAATAGACTTGGCTATTTATAAGCACTCTGAAAAAGTTAAAGATATTAATAAAAAAAATTTAAATAAAGCAAAAGATATTTTAATTAATAAATTAAATATGTCGGAAGAAAATGCACATAAGTATATACAACAAAAGAGTATGAATACAGGTAAGAATATACATCAAATTTGTAAGTTAATAATAAAAAAATATAGTAGTAATTAAAAAATTAAAAATAAAAAGAGAAATAAAGGAAGATAAAAAAATGGAAAATTCAATAATAGATACATTATTTTTTTTAAATATAAATTTACTTTCTGACTTTTTAGTTAAAGTGGGATTAAGTATAGCATATGTTATAGTGGCGAATATTTTAATAAAAGTAGTGAGTTCTTTTGCGGTTAAGACGTTTATATTAAGCGATAAAGTAAGCCATATAAGTATTAATAATATGTCACTTGCGGGAAATAGTGAGAGTAATAAAAGTAGCGCAAGGAAAGTAGAGACGCTTTCTGCTATTTTAAATAGTGTGATTAAATATACGATTTGGTTTATAGTGATATGCTCGATACTTACGACTTTTGGGATAGAAATATCGTCTATTATAGCAGTGGCTGGGGTAGGGAGTGTGGCTATCGGTTTAGGCTCACAAAGCGTAGCTTCGGATATTATTACAGGAATGTTTATATTATTTGAAGACCAGTTCAGCGTTGGCGATATGATAAAGATAGATGCACTACAAGGAAAAGTAGAGACAATGGGACTTAGAAGTACTACAGTTAGAGATGCAAATGGTTCGCTACATATAATACCAAACGGAAGTATAAAGATTATAACAAACTTGTCTAAAGAGTTTGGTAGAGCGATAGTAGAAGTAGGGGTAGCATACGAAGAAAATATAGATAATGTAATAGAAGTATTAAAAAATGAGATGGCAAATATATATAATAATAGTACTATAGATGGCTTAACAAAAGAGCCTAAAGTATCTGGAGTATCTGATTTGGGGGATAGTTCAGTAGTAATTAAAATAGTAGCAGACACAGAGGCAGAAGCCCAATGGGAGGCAGAAAGACAGTTAAGAAGACTGATTAAGAATAGATTAGACAAAGAAAATATATGCATATCTTATAATAAGCTGGTTATTTATAACGCACCTAATGTAGAGAAGTAGAGAGAAGTAGGAAAAAGAGAGAAGTAGGAAAATAAATTTATTTTTTAAAACTCTATTGACATTTTAAAAAAATTGGTGTATTATAGAGAAAGTGCCGTAGACAGTAGGTAATTATATAATGCTTTTGCAACCTACCGAGGATTTAGGGATTTATTTTTAAATTTTTAACTTCGCTTTTGTCTTTTGCTTAATGGTATGGAGCGTTGTTTTTAGATTTAAAATATAAACTATAATACGGATACGAAGGCATAAGCCTTAAAAAAATTTAATAAGGAGGAATTTCAAGAATGGCTAAAGTAGAACAAAAACAAGTCGTAGTTAATGAAATTAAAGATAAGCTTGAAAAAGCAACATCGGCAGTTTTAGTGGACGGGCGTGGTCTTACAGTTGAGCAAGATACTAGACTTAGAAAGTCTCTTAGAGAAGCTGGAGTTGACTATAAAGTTTACAAAAATACTATGATTAGATTTGCTATCCAAGATACAGAATTCCAAAGTCTAGAGACTCATTTAGAAGGTCCTACAACTCTTGCAATCTGTTACGAAGACCCTACAGTTGCTGCTGGAATAATTAATAAATTTAAAGCAGAAGCTAAAGCTTTAGAATTTAAAGCAGGTGTTATCGAAGGTACTTACTATGATACTCAAGGTATGGAAGTTATTGCAGATATACCATCAAGAGAAGTTCTTTTATCAAGACTTCTTGGCAGTATGAAAGCACCTGTTGGAGCATTCGCACGTGTGGTTAAAGCTATTGCTGACGAAAAAGAAACAGCATAATTTTAATTAAAAAAAATTAAAAAAAATTAAAAAAATTAAAAAAATAAAAAAAATAAAAAAATATATTCATATGGAGGAATTTAAAAATGGCTAAATTAACAACTGAAGAATTTATGGCAGCTATCGAAGAACTTACAATTTTAGAGCTTAACGAATTAGTTACAGCTTGTGAAGAAAAATTTGGAGTATCTGCTTCTGCTGGAGTAGTAGTAGCGGCTGGCGGAGCTGGCGGTGGAGCAGCTGAAGAAAAAACTGAATTTGACGTAGAATTAACTGCAGCTGGTGGCGAAAAAGTTAAAGTTATCAAAGTAGTACGTGAATTAACAGGCTTAGGTCTTAAAGAAGCTAAAGAAATCGTTGACGGAGCACCTAAAGTATTTAAAGAAGGTATCTCTAAAGATGATGCAGATAACTGTAAAGCTAAACTTGAAGAAGCTGGCGCACAAGTTACTTTAAAATAATAATAAATAATAAATAATAAAAAAATCTTTTGTATTATATACAAGAGATTTTTTTGGTTTTAAATTTTAAATTTTTAAATAAATAGTATTTAGTTGTTGATTATGCCAAGAATATTAAGGCAATGATTTTTTATCGGCTCGATATCTGTGTTTTTGATGATATCTTCCAGTATTAGCTTAGCCTCATCATATTTATTTATTTTTATCAGGCACTCACATTTTAGGCAACCAATTTCTTCTAAAAATATCTTGCCAGCATCATCATTGGGCTCAGTGTTAATTATTTGACTACAATTATCGACTGCTTCTTTATAATGACCGAGTGACATATTTAAGTAAATAAGAGTTTTAAGTATAGTTAGGTCATACTTGGCATAGTCTAAAACTAACTCAAGCTCTTTTTTTGTGTTTTTAAAATGGTGTAGATTTTGGAATGCTAAAGCTTTAAAGTAGTGTATATCGACAATAGCTTTTTCTTCTAACTTGTCTTTAAATAATAGGGCAGTATTAAAATATTTTAGAGCTTCTATAAAATTATTTTCGTTGTAGAGATATATATGACCACGTTTAAACAAAGAAATAGGATTGTCTGGAGCACCCTCGATAGTAGAGTTTAAAAGCTCATCAGTAAGAACTATATTCGCAAATTCGCCTATGTTTTGCTCATAGTTTTGGATAAAGTCAAGAATAGTGTTTTTTAGATTCTTATTGTCAGCAACGTCTAAATTATCGTTGTTGATGACATAAAAGTTTTTGTTGTTGCTGAAATTTATATTAAGACTATCTTTTGCGTGCCTTTCTTTGACAGGCAATAAAAAGCAGTTTTTAGACTCGGTCTTTACATTGTAGTAGAGGTCACGCCCGACAGAAGGATAGCTTAATTTTTTTTGTAGTAGGTTATAGACTTTAGAGTTTTTATGCCAGCCGACTATAAAGCTACCCTCTTTTGAATAGCAATCAGAAACAAAAATGGTGAGAGCATCATCAAATAGTAGAGAAGTATCAGTGCTTTCATGGAGATTAGAGAGGTTGAGAACCCCACTAGACAAAGAGGCATAGGCATAGCAATAGCCATTGTAGTCTTGGAAGTTATAAATTTCAGGGTTATTTGACTTTTTTTCTTGATAGAACTTGTCATAGGCATTAAGGTCTTTGTCTTCTAAACCGTTATATTTTACATAGTTTTTTATTTTAAATATAATAATATTCATAATTGATATAATATACCTTTCTTAATTTTTAATTTATTATATTATAACAAAAAAATAACCAAATTTAAAGTATAATTAAATTTAATAAAATAAAATTAATAAAAAATTTAACAAAATAAAATTAATTATACAAATTTTAGATATATACTTTTTTGTGAAACTGTATTATAATAAGAATAAAATAAAAGAATAGTTATATAAACTAGTTAGGAGATTTTTAATGGATACAGTAATAGTTATAATGCTAAAAGACAACAAAACGGGTTTATTTATAAAGGAGTTGCAGACGCTTAATATATCAAAGAATGAAGATTTTTTATTAAACGTATACGCAGTACAAGATGATTTAATTAATATATACGTCAAGATAACGACTAATAGAGATGTGCTAGACTGGGAGTTTAACGCTATTTATGATTACTATGACAAAGATATATTTTTAGAAGTTTTAGATAATAAAAATAATAATATATTAGAGCAAGAGGAGGAGTATAACCCTACATGGGAGCTAAGTTTTGAGTATAAACAAGAGTATGACCAAAACGTAGAGATACTCACAGAAAAGATAAATAATATTTTAGATTTACACAAAAATGAGATAGAAGATGTACTTGAAACAATAAAAGATAAACAGGGAGATTATAAAAGTGAAGTTTAATTTTAATAAAAATTTAGATAAAAGATTGGTGTTAGTATGCTTAGGGATAAGTATTATTGGCGGGGTAACAGGATGTAGTAATAATAAAGAAGACGGCTCGAGTAGCTCTGCTAGTGATAGCAACCAAGATGATAAACAAATACAGGTTGAAATTCCTGAAGATGTTATAAGTGATTTGAGTGTAGATTTGATGGCACAAATAGATAATTTTAATTATAAAGTTGACCAGTTTTATTCGGAAATGTGGCTTGAACATAAGTTTTTATCGAAAGATAGCTACTTAGTAAAAGCTGATTTAGAACGTGTTATTGTTGAGGAAGTACTAGATTACTTTGGAGAGTCTTTTACTGAGTTTGAGGAGCTAGAGCTAAGCGAAGAATTATTAGATATGGCGATACACTTTGCGATACCAAAAGATTTAGTACCTTATTTGGGTGAGAAAATAAGTGATGAGGATTTAAATATTTTGACTGTTTATACGGCAGTATTTACTGATGAGGGAGTATATATTTCTTCTAAGTATGACGAAGGCGGAGTAATAACAGAAGAAGAATACAGAGATTTAATATCGGCTCACTCATGGAATAATGGTGATATTAATTATTTAACAACGATAGATGATAGTAAAAATCAAGACTATGAAGATATAATAAAAGTTATAGTTGGACAAAATCCAGATCTAGAAGGTCTAGACGTGAAATACTTAGCTTGCGATGAGAAAGACGCAATAATAGTTGTAGGAAGCCCTACTTATTCCACAGATATAAGACAATATGCTTTAAGTAAAAACGAAGAAAGTGGAGAGTGGGAGATTCTAATAGACCAGTTGGAGAACTTAGAAACAAACGTTTATATAAACTATAGAGAAACTACGTTTAATTTAGATTTATTGCCAAGCTATGACTTAAAAAGCGCCGAAATAACATCGCATACTATACTAGTAGACCAGCTTATAGCAATGGGTAATCTACCAGATGACACAATCACAGTTTATGCCTGTACGACAGGCAGTTTTGGTTATTATATATTTGAAAACGAAGATATACTTCTTACTTACACGAATTCAGATGGAGTAGTTGATTTATTTATAGTGGATAAGTATGAGTATGCTTTAGAGTATATGTTGGAGTTAGAAGAAAACGCACCTACTTATATAATTAAATATAATTAAATATAATTAAATATAATTAAATATAATTAAATATAATAAAAAAATACTTATAATTAAATATAAATTATAAGTATTTTTATTTTAGTTTTTAAAAAATATAAAGTAATTTA
>JAWXUY010000059.1:0-9760 GCA_044425885.1 bacterium
TAGAGCATCGCCTTGCCAAGGCGAGGGTCGCGAGTTCGAATCTCGTTTCGTGCTTCCTTATAGGTTATTGTTAGTTATATTAAAAAAAAATATATAGTTTAAATTATATATTTTTTTTTTATTAATATTATTTTGTTGTTTTTTGATACGTGAAAAAATTAAAAATTGGATTGCAATTTATATTTTATTATGTTATGATGTTAGAATTAATATTATATATATTATAAAATACAGGAGAAGTTTATTTAATGCCTAAAAACAAAACTATCAAAAACATAAATAACAAGCTCAAAAACACTCTTATTATAAAAGCTTTTTTTCTTTTTATAGTGTTTGTTATTCAAATATGGTTTGTTATTCATATTATAGCAACGTTCCAAGAAATTTTTACTTATTTTCACTTTTTTAGCGTAATACTAAGCTTAATAATCTTATTATTTATAATCGCTGACAGTGATATAAATCCGTCTTACAAAATTTCTTGGATTATACCTATCCTCGTTTTACCCTCTTTTGGTTGGATTTTTTATCTGATGTTTAGCAATAATCTAAATAAAAAAAATAAAGTTAAAAAAATATCCCAGTTACTAAAGTCAAATAATCATAATCTACAAGAAATACAAAATAAACTGGCAATGAGAAATGCAAAGTATTTAATAGATTATGCCGATGCCGAAATATTTAAAAATTATGATGACACTTATTTTAAAGTAGGTGAAGAATATTTTCAAGAGTTATTAAAACAGTTGGAAAAAGCTGAAAAATTTATATTTATGGAGTATTTTATAATAGAAGAAGGTCTGTTATGGAATTCTATTTTGGATATCTTAAAGAAAAAAGCTTCTGAAGGTGTAGAAGTAAGGCTTATATATGATTATATGGGTTGTATGCTAACTCTACCTAATGATTATTTTAAAACTCTAGAAAGCTATGGAATAAAAGTAAGCGTATTTAACCCTGTTAATATTATATTTTCGATAGTTATAAATAACAGAACGCACAGGAAAATAACTGTTATAGATGGTAAAATAGCTTTCACTGGTGGTATTAATTTAGCTGATGAGTATATAAATCATATAGAGAAATTTGGTCATTGGAAAGATAGCGGAATAATGATTAGCGGTGAGGGAGTTTGGAGCTTTACAGTCATGTTTTTAGATATGTGGGAGCTTATAAACAAAAAAAATGAAGATTATTTTGCTTACAAGCACGTCTTTAGCAAAAAGATAGAAAAAAATCACAATGGTTATATAATTCCTTTTAGCGATACGCCGTTTGATAAGGAGCAAGTCTGTAACACTATTTATATAAATATTATAAACAATGCTACGGATTATATATATATTACAACGCCTTATTTAATAATAGATTATGAAATGACTTGTGCTTTAAAAAATGCTAGTAAAAAAGGAGTAGATGTAAAAATAATAATGCCTCATATACCAGACAAGAAAGCAGTTTTTGAGGCTAGTCAGTCGCACTACAAAACTCTAATAGAAAGCGGAGTTAAAATATTCGAGTATACTCCAGGTTTTATGCATGCTAAAAACTTTGTAAGTGATGACAAATATGGGATAGTAGGGACTATAAATATGGACTACAGAAGTTTATATCTACATTTTGAGTGTGCTGTTTTATTATACGAGTGTAGTGTTATAGATGACATAAAAAAAGATTTTATAAGTACTATAGAAGAAAGCCAAGAAGTTAGCCTAGAAGAATGCACGGATATTAGTTTTACAAGGCATTTATATCATGCCGTACTCAAGATATTCGCTCCTCTGATGTAAAAAAAAACAAAGCAAAAGAGATTATAATTATATACTAAACATTAACCAAAGAACAGGAGTTGACTAATTACATGAATTTGAATCCTTTAGAAATATCTATCATAATTTTTATACTAATGGAAAGCATGAACGTTTTTATATTATATTTTTATCCACATCTTAAAATCGGTAATGGTATAGGCGTTTTTGACGAGTGGTTTAAATCTCAAGAAGATGAAAATACCAAGTTATTTGTAAGATATTTAGTTAATTGGGTTGCGGGTGTTAAGCTTATATTTATAGTATTATTACTCGTTATCTTATTATATGGCAATGAGCTTACCAAGTTATTTGGCGTATGTGCCATGATTTTATCTATTCTAACTTATTATTGGCGTCTACACCCTATAATCAAAAAGTTAGATAGTCTAGGGCAAGTAACCCCTAAAAACTATTCCAAAGCTTTATTTGGAATGATAACTGGTTTTATATCTATGTTTATAACAGCTATAATAATATATTATATAAATTATTAAATTTTAATAATTTTAATAATTTTAATAATCTACTTCGGAGGAAAATTTTGGATAATATAAACAACACAACGGTCATAACATCAAAAGAATTAAAACTAAATCAAGATTATTATTATCAAGAAATTTTAGATTTTGCTTCTCATATAGGTACGCTATTATTAGAAAATGGAGCAGAAGCTTATAGAGTAGAAGACACTATTATGCGTATCTTAAAGTCTTTTAATATAAAAAATTGTTCTTCTATTACTACCACAACTGGTCTATTTGTTTGCATAGGTGATAAAACCAAAATAGAAAGAATAAAAATAAGAAATATTAATTTATACAGGCTCGCCGAAATAAACTCTCTCTCTAGGCAAATAGTAAGCAAGCAAATAGATTTGAAAAATGCTAAAGAGTTATTGCATGAAATAGAGCATTATACGGTCTATGACAACAAGACGATAACTATCTCAATAGGTCTATGCTGTGCGTTTTTCTGCTTTTTATTTGAAGGAACTATTTCAGATGCTATAAGCGCCTTTATAGTGGGATTTTTATTAAATATGCTATTAATTTATTTTAGCGAAAAAGCCGTTACTACTTTTATGTCGACTTGTATGGGTGGTATTTTTGTAGCAGTTATGAGTCTTTTAAATTTAAATCTCGGAATAGGTGAAAATATTAATACTGTGATAATTGCTGGAGTTATGCCCCTTGTACCTGGAATGTGCTTTACAACGGCGGTACGTGATATATTTGAGGGTGATTATTTATCTGGGAATAGTCGTATGTTTGAAGCGTTAGTTATAGCGATAGCGATAGCAATAGGAGTAGGGGTAGTGTTGTCTATGTGGATAAATGTATTTGGTGATTTTTTAATATAATAAGAGAGTAGGTGGATAATATGGAATATTTTTTAGAGTTAACACGGGCATTACTTAGATTATTAGGGACTTTAGCTCAATTAATATTTGTAATATATATTTTATACTTAACTGTATTTACAAATAGAATACTACCTATAAGATTTTAAAATAAGGAATTAGGATAATTAATATGAGCAAAGAAATTAAAGCAAAAAGTAAGTTTTTATCTTATGTGCTTAGGCATAACCCATCTAAAATAAACGCCCAAATGGATATCAATGGCTGGGTAGATGTGAAAGATGTTTTGGAGGGATTGGTCATAAATCAAGAGCTACTAGACGGAATAGTAGAGAGTAATAACAAGCAAAGATTTAGTTATAATGATGATAAATCCAAAATACGTGCTAATCAGGGGCATAGCTTAGATGTAGATGTTGAATTGGTTGAGGAAGAACCGCCGAGAATACTATATCATGGTACTTCGGAGGATAAAATAAAGAGCATACTAGAAAAAGGCATCTTACCGATGGATAGGCAGTATGTACATCTATCACACGACAAAGGCACTGCTATAGAGGTTGGTAAAAGGCATGGCAAGGCGGTTATGCTGGAGATTAATACTAAAGCAATGTTAGAGGATAATATTAAGTTTTATAAGTCTAAAAACAATGTCTGGTTAACCAAACTTGTAGAGAATAAATATATAAGTACACTATGATTAGTTAGTAGTTATTAATAAATTGCTTGACTTTATATGTATTAACGTGATATACTCTATTTGTATAATATATTATACTATATTTACTTAAATTTCCAAAAATACTAATTAGAGAGCAGGTGAAAACATGATCACGTTACAATATTCAAATAAATAAAATTATTTAAATATTGGAGGGATTTTTATAAAATCAATTTTATTCAACTACATAAGTAAGTTAAAGTTAAG
Organism: bacterium; assembly: GCA_044425885.1. Lineage (GTDB taxonomy): Bacteria > Bacillota > Clostridia > Lachnospirales > CAG-274 > Tyzzerella. The sequence goes on from JAWXUY010000059.1 coordinate 4,100, forward strand.
TGTTTATATATTAATAAGGGTTATTTTAAAGATTTATTTTTTAATATCGCCTATTATAACAATGACTTTAATAGACTCTGCGGTCAGCGGTGATATCAATAAGTTTAAGAAAATAGTAGTTATATCTTTAAGTTTATTTTTACTGGAAGCCATTCTTCAAGTTTTTTGCGACTACTTTAAAGGTGCTTTATACACAGATAATTTTATACAGGTCACCAATAAGTTAGTACACAAAGCTATTTATCATGACAGGAACGTTTCTAATACAAATTTTGAATTACAGCTTGGTCAAAATTATGAGCTAGTAAGCAAGTATTTTTTTGAAGTTCCTATTAATGTTATATTTTCTTTTATAACTATAGTCTGTATATTAAGTATAGTTTTTTCTATGTCTATTCCAGTAGGTATTATATTAGCAATCGGAACGCCTTTAGCTATTTTAATATCCCATTACTTTAGCACAAAACTAGAAAGAACCACCGAAAAAACAGCTTTAGAAAAAAACAAAGCTAAGCAATTTTTTAGTGATAGTTTTACTCTAAGAGATGAAGACAGGTTTCTCGATGATAAGCAATTATCTAATTTAAGTTTGAAAAATTTATTGAGCAACTATAGTAAACTAAGATTAAAGCAAGAGCGTGAGTTGAGTCTAATAAACAACATATTTGTATATGGCATGTTAAACTTACTAATATTATTAGTTTTAATAGTATCTGGTTACAATGTTTTAAATGGCACTTTAACAGTTGGTATGTTAAACGCCTTTCAGGTTTATACTTCCCAGCTATGGTATCCGATAGAAAGTCTAATAGAAATTAGGCGTGAATACGTTGAGAAGAAGTTATATATTAAAGATTTATCTACTCACTTAGAATTACAAGAGCAAGATACAAGCTTTAACAAGATAACTAGTATAGCCCTTGAGAAATATCAAAGTAAAGATAACGTAGGTGAGCCACTTCATTCTTGTTTAGATACAACTATTAATAGTGATAAGATTAATATAATTATCGGTGATAATGGGATTGGTAAGACAAGTCTTATTCATGCGATAATAGGATTTAGTAGTCGGTACAACGGAAATATTTTTATAAATAATAAAAATATAGATAATGTTGTTAATAGTGATTTGGTCTACGTTCCAGCTAACGTTTATATAAGCGGGCTTGGTTCTCTTAAAGGTTTTAGCACAGGTTCAAGCGGTCAGAAGAAATTTGCTCAGCTAGAATTTGCTCTGAAAAATGACAAGTCAGCCTATATATTAGACGAGCCTACTAATTTTTTAGATAATGCCAAAAAAGATTTATTCTGGAACAAGGTTCTTGAGTTAAAATCAAGAAATAAGCTTGTAATAATTATAACAAATGATGATTATATAAAAGACAAGCATAATACAAATCAAATATATATTAGAGTATAGATGAGTATAGATAGTATTAAAATTATAATTTGGAGGCTTTTTAATATGTATATTTTAAGGGAATTTATTTTAGCTTTTTTATCTACTGTTACATTTTCTGTGATGTTTAATACCCCTAAAAAAGAGCTTTTATACTGCGGTCTAATAGGTGCTATCGGTTGGTTTGTGTACTCTGTATCGCTTATTAATGGTGGTTCTAGCTTAATAAATAATTTTTTAGGTTCTTTTTTTATAGCGTATTTATCTAAGTTTTTTGCTGTAGCTAGAAAAAACCCTATGTCTATATTTATAATTCCAGGAGTTATAACTCTAGTACCCGGAGCGGCTATATACAGGACTGTTTTAAATCTAATAATGAATGAACATGCAGTAGCCTTACACTATGGTCTTGAGACAATAACTATTGCCTGTGCTATAGCGCTTGGCATAATAGTAGCTTTATCTGTGTCAAACTTTAATATCAAAAAAATTATACGCAATAATTAATTATTTAATTTATTTATATTAGAGTTACATATTAAAAAGTTTACCAGTATCCCTACGTAAAGTGGGCTACATGATTTTATCATATCTATTGTACTATAGTTATTATTTATGCTATTTATAAAGGCTTGTACCATTAAGATGCAAATAATAATAAGTGTTATTATACTTACTATTATTTGTATTTTTATTTGTATTTTTATTTGTGTTTTTATTTTTGTCATATTAATTGTTACCCCTCCCTACGCCAGTAAATTTTATTTTGCTTTTTATATTTATATTTATATATTCTATATTTTATTCTAGTTTTTTATTATTTTTTAATCCTCTCCTCTTATAATCTCTTAATAACCCCCCTTTCACCCCAAAGTATCTCTCAAAAAATACTTGCCTTTGATTATTTATTATGCTATACTATATAATTAAATAAGCGTGAAAACTACTTAATACTAATACTAAAATTAAAATTAAAATTAAAATTAACAGAAAGAAGGCTTTTATGAAATTAATTTTTGCTTCAGATATACATGGTTCAAATTTCTACTGCAACAAGCTTAAAGATATCGTCCTACAGGAAAATCCTGACAAGTTAATATTACTCGGTGATTTATTATATCATGGTCCTAGAAATCCTTTGCCTCAAGATTATAACCCTGAGCTAGTCTTTAACTCTCTCAACTCCATCAAAGAAAAAATCTTAGCTGTAAGGGGCAATTGCGACTCCGAAGTAGACCAAATGGTACTAGAATTCCCTATGATGGCGGATTATGCTCTCTTAAGTGTAGATGGGCTTACTCTATTTCTAACTCATGGGCATCTCTACAACACTTCTCAGTTACCTTTTCTTGAAGATGATACTCATATTCTTATTCATGGGCATACTCATGTAAATATTATTCAAAAGCTAGAAAAAGGTTATTACATAAACTGTGGTTCTCTTTCTATGCCCAAAGAAAATCAAGAAAATACTTACATGCTCTATGAAAACAAAAAGTTCATGATAAAAAATCTTGACAACATAACTCTAAAAGAAATAGATTTTTCTAATATCATCAACAACAATATCAACTAAGGAGGATTTTATTAATGCTTAGAAATGTTTACGACTTTGACAAAACTATTTTCGATGGTGACAGTACCCAAAAATTCTACATATTTTTATTAACTAGACATCCTCAGCTCCTAACTTGTTTACCCAAACAAGCTTTCTATTTTACTCTATTCTCTATGGGTTTAATAACCAAAACAGAATTTAAAGAAAAATTCTATTCTGCTTTTAAATTAGTCCCTAATATAGATAAAGAAGTTGAGCTATTCTGGATTATTAATATCAAAAATATAAAAACTTGGTATTATGAAAATCACAGAGATGATGACATAGTAATCTCTGCTTCTCCAGAGTTTTTATTAGAGCCTATCTGTAGACAATTAAACATTAACTGTCTACTCGCTTCAAGAGTAAATAAAAAAAATGGCACGTATAAAGGGCTTAACTGCTACGGCGAAGAAAAAGTTATACGTTTAAAGCAGTCTTACCCAAATGTACGTATAAACGAATTCTACTCCGATAGTTTTTCAGATGAGCCTCTAGCTAAGTTAGCTAGAAAAAGCTACTTCGTTGTCAAAGACGAGCTATACCTATGGTGGGCTTACAAAAAAGGCAATCTACAAAAAAAATAGTTATTACAAAAATAAAGGCTTAATATTCTAAAAATACCAAGCCTTTTTATTTTTATTTTATTTTATTCTACTTGAGCCAAAACAAGAAGTGGGTCTGACGATAAGTCATCTTTTCTTACTGTAAAATCTAAATGCGGTCCTAATAAAACGCTATAATTAGATGGCAATGACACATTTCCTATTTGTTCTCCTTTATCTACAACCTGTCCAACAGATACATTTAAGTTATCTGTTAGTTGGCTGTATGTAGATACCCAGCCATTACCATGATTAATTACAACGCTATTACCTTTTACGTTATCCAAAAATATATTCTCTACTACTCCGTCTGCCGAAGATAGCACGTTTGTCCCTTCTGGCACTGAAATACAAATAGAGTCATTTGTTCTATATAAGTCTAAAGTTTTATCATATATAGCAGTATCCATACTATAATTCATTACTATTTGACCTTCTACTGGCCAAGCCATTTCTTTTGAATCGTCAAATAAACTAAAATTAACACTATTAGAAACTTGTACTTGACTAGATGTACTCTCTGTTATACTATTATCATCTTTTTTATCTTCTTCTTTATCTTCTTCTTTATCTTCATCTTCATCTTCTTTATCTTTATCTTCTTCATCTTCTTTTTTAGCCGTAGTTATCTCTGTGCTCGTTATACTTTCTTTACTACTATCTTCTTTATCTTCTTCTACGTCTTTTTTATCTTCTTCTTTATCTTTATCTTCTTCTTTTAGTACTAATAAATTTTCTTCCTCCAACAAATCTAATTCAATTTCTACCTGTTGGATTACCTCGTTAAAATTATTTAAATTATTATTCTCTAGTTGCGCTTGCTGAAAATATGTTGTGCTGTTGTCAACTAAATTTTCTTTATAGCTCTTAATATCGCTACTATTAACGCTCAAATTGTCCAATTCATTCATATTATTATTACTACCACTGCTACCACTATTATTAGAAAAATACAAACTAGCCACCACAAGTATTGCTATACTCGTGCATACAACAATCGAAAATCCTCCTTTTTCAAAAAGAGTATTCGTCTTGTCACCAGCATTTTTATCCTTTTTATTAGCTCTATTATCGTTTTGATTATTATCGCTACTCATTAATAATACCACCCTTACATACCAAAAAAAATATAAAATATCACAAAATAATTAAGTTTGGCAAGTCCTTTCTTATGAAATTTTTAAAATTTGTAATTACCATCAGTAATATTATTAACCTAATTTTAAAAAATATTCAAAATAAAAACAAAATTATTTATATATTTATTTTATATCTTTTTTTTTATTTATTTATCTCTTATTATTTACATTAAATCTATTTTTCTAGACATAATCTCTATTTCTGGGTCTGTAGGGTTTACTGCTTTATATTCGTTTAATATCAAGCTTGCATTTCTTACATCATTGTCGTTTATATAACTATAAATCGTTTCTTTAAGCTTATACAGTAGTAATTCCAATTCTGTTTTTTCAGTCATATTCCCACTACTATTACTATTACTATTACCACTACCATCGCCTAACTTTATACTCGCTAATCCGTTACATATATCTATAAACTCTGGGCAGTAATTTAAAGCTTCTTGTATTATCTCTAAATAATCCTTTGTCTCTATTTCTTTACCCCTATTTTGCGTTGTCTCGTACACATATACGCAAAATTCTTGGTACGGCATAATGTCCTTAAAGTATTTGTTAGTCACTTGATTTGCGTTGATTTTCTCCATTGAAAAATACGTATTCTCTACAAATCCTTTAAACATCTTCTCGTATCTACTTATTTTTATATCTTCCAACTCTAAACTATTTTTTATATCTTCTAAACTATTTTTTATATACGTATAACACGCTTGTGCATTAAAAATATTATTAAAAAAAGTATCGCTATTATTAGTAGTATTATTAGCAAATTCTTTAGAGTCTAACACTTCTTCTATCTCGTCTATAAAATTATTGTGATTTACATATATATTATTTATAAACTCGTTCATAGCCGAAATAGAGTATCTCTCAACAAATCCAAATAAGTCCAAGTTTGACTTGAAACTAGCATAAAGTAAA
>JAWXUY010000060.1:0-9608 GCA_044425885.1 bacterium
CGAATAATTCAAATGATTCAAACGATAAATTTAGTAATTTTAGTAATAAAGGTAATATTAAAGACTTCGACGTATACATATCTTCTAATAGCTCTAAAACATCTAGTTCATATAATAATAATGTAAATAGTAGTAAAATAAATAATAGTGGTAAAATAAATAATAATAAAGACTTCATATGGATATTTGTAATGATGCTTATACTGTTCGACATAATATAAATTATAAATTTTTAAATTTAAAAAAAAAGATATAAATAAAATACTTTAATTTTACGTATATCTTTTTTTGTATTGTAATTACTTATTGATTTGATTGTTAATTATTAATCTGCATAATTTATAATGCTTTCAGTGTAAGAAGATTGTAAATCACTTCTCATATAATCTATCAACCTGTTGACTATAGCGGCTGCTTCTGCTTTAGTTATGTAATCCTTAGGATTAAACTTACCATCTTGATCACCTGTAATAATACCTATTTTTTGAGCTGCAAAGACTTCTTTTTTAGCCCAATCCGATATATTATCACTATCTACAAACGAAGTTAAATAAGTAGTAGATAAACCTAGATGCTCAAGCCCTAGCGTTCTTAATAATATAACGATTGCTTCTTCTCTAGTTATAGCATCTGTGAGATAATACTTCCCATCACCTCTACCCATAACAAGCCCTGATTGATAAGCCGCCATAATGTAAGGATATAACTCATCTTCATTCGGAACAACATCTTCAAATATTACATCAAAGCTTGACTTTTTAGCATTCATATCTACTATCGGAAGCTTTATAGTTTTTACTAACATCTCTGTAAACTGCCCACGACTTATGGCTTGATTAGGTAAATAATACTCTGGAACACCATCTAATATTTCCATTGCGAAAAGCTTTTTAATATCACCCTCTGCAAAATGCCCTTCGAGATGCTCTACTTTAGGAGCTATTAACTGCTCAAAAGTATTAAACGAGGCTATCGAGGCACTTCCAGTTGTAGCTACATCGAGACTAAACTGGACTGGCAAAGTATAGATAGTGTAATTTAAACCACTTTTATTTTGCATTATTTCTTGATAATTACCATCGAAACTTATAGCAGTCGGCTCATTTTTAGAATAATCTATCGTCTTGTACATAGTTACGGCTGGTCTTATTTGGTACTCCATTTGCCAATCTCCAGTATCTATAATACAATTAAGCCTCTGGCTTTCTGTTGCTGACCAAGCACAATCATAACCATAAATTGAACCTGAGATATCTAGAGTCACTTTATTTTCACCATTGACATAGACTGCCCTATGAGATATATCACCTTTGTAATAATCAACACCTGGAGTAGAATCTTCTAATACACTTATAGAAGACCTTGACTGATTAGAATCTAGAACAAAATCTTCACCATTTACTGAAATAGTTTCAGACCAGCTAGAAACTGTATAATCTTTTACTGTTTGATTACCCTCTGTTCTATAATTTACATCATAAGTAAGCTTTCTGCTTATAGAAGCATCTTCAGAAGTTGAATCACTCGGAGTGATTGTATAAGTAGTTTTAAAAGTACCCATTGAGTCTTTCATAGCACTATTAGTAGTGGTAATATTTCCCTCAAACTCCGTTGGAACACCTGATAAAAATATGACTTCTTTGTAAGTAGACTCTAATTTATCTGTCCCAGAGCTACTACCTTGCAGTAATAATTCCGTTGTTTTGGGTAGTGAACGCCCTTCGATTATACCACCAAATATGCCATAATCTAGAGTATCTGCATAAACGCTACTGGTACCACACATAAATAACGCCGTTAATAACGCAAAAGCTTTATTTTTTAGTTTCACAAAATACCCCTCCCTGTTATTTTTATTTTTATTTTTATTTTTATTTTTATTTTTTTTATTAGTTATTAGTTATTAGTTAGTTACAAATATTATAACACCCTCAACTTCCATACCACTTACTGGTTCTTCTGGTATTTCCATAACATATACCACTATTTGGTCATTTGCTTGTAAAGAATCTAAAGATACTACTTTATTATCTTTCATAACAAGAGTACTTGAAGAACCAGCTATTGCTATATCTATTGTTGGATTTACAATACTTAAAACTTGCCATATATCATCTTCATCTAAATACTTGGCATCTTTAATTTGAATCATCTCTGTTCCTGGTTCATAAATAGTACCCGAAACTAAATACTGCGGATAATCATTTTCTACTAGATGAGTAACCCTATCACCTTCATAAACAATAGTAAACGACCTATCTATACTAGAATCATCTGTGTAACCTATAAACGAAGTTATTAACTGAATGCCATCTTCACGCATAAATAAAGTCTGTTCATCTATCGTAAACGTTCTTTGTATAGGTGAATACTGCCAAGCATCTCCTTGTAATATACTGATAGAAGAAGTAGTAAAAGACTTGTTTTCTATAATAGATGCAACCCTTACACGCCCTACTGATGGGATTATTTTTATTTCTGGACTATCAACATCTAATACCGCCGCTCTGCCATCACCATTTAGAGTAATATAAACATAGTCATTCATATTTATCGCACTTACATTTACAAGATTACCATTTTTTCTAATAATAGTTCCGTTATCAACTTCTATAGTTTCACCTGAAGCTGTAACTATATTTCCACCTTCTATTGCCGTTATTAAATCTGGGTCTACTTCTTGGTCTCTTTCACTTCTGAAAGTCAACTTGCTTATCGTTTCACCACCGAAACTTTCTTCAAGAGCAATATAAACATCTCCACCTAGATGAGTTAAATTATTTCTAACATAATCTAGAGATATTCTTGTTCCATCATGGTAATACTCGATAGTATTGTTATCAAAACTAAGCTGTCTTATTTGCTGATAATTTCTCCAACCGTCCGTATGTAGAGTGTAAGAATGCTGTAAAGCGACTGTATTTTGGATAAAATTAATAGAACCTATTTGACCTTTTAGAATTGTGCTTATTTCATGTCCTGAATCTTCTATGTAAGCCTCTTTTACTATTTCCACAGTTTGACCTGGAGTTACTATTGCTTCATTTACTAGAAGCTTAATATAATCCCCTGTCATAATTTCATAAGTATTAACTGGCGTTCCACCTTTAGTAACAGAAATACTTTTAGGTATTTCATAAATACTAACCAGCCCACTATTATCTTGAACACTCGCTGTGAAATAAGCCTCACTGTCGGCAAGCTCTACTATTTTACCCTCTTTAATAGAATAATTAGTTTTTGCACTAATTTGGTCTATATAATTTAAATCATCTGACTTACTTCTAATTACTACAGTGTCGCCTATTTCTATTTCATCTATAGTAGTATCTCTTATATCATATTGGAAATTAGGGAATATTTGATCTATGTAACCTACTGCGTCTGCATCTGTATAGTGAGGCTGTTTTTCTACAAAAACATCATCTGCAAAATAAGATTTTACTATCTCCTCCCCACTGCTAGTCATAAGCGCTATATAACCATAATCCGTATTATTTTCCAGTACTATCCCTGTCACTTCTGACGTTAAATTATAATGCCCTACAAACTTGATATTCGCAACTCCATTATTTTGTAATTCTAGCTGGAACATACTTCCATAAGGAACTTCGTCCGAACGCCTTCTTATTCCATCTATATAAATATAATCCCCATCATCATCTTGCCCTATCATACCATCTCTTAAATAATAATTATAAAGCTTGTCATTGTTGTCCGTTATTTGGATTAAATTGTCATCAAAATCAAGAGATATTAACTTGCCATTTGCATAATTAGTCACTATAGACTCACTCTTAACCGAAACAAATTTGACATCTTTTTGACCTTCATCTACTATATATTCTATTTGATAGCCTTCTTTTAGAGCACCTAGCCCCGTAACAAGACCATTCATATTATAAACAACTGCGTCAAGTATATCATCAATAGGAGAAGTACTAACTGCCACACTGTATTTTAATACATCTACTTCTCCAAATTCATTTCTTATATAAATATCACGCTCTAAACTAGCACTACCAGTTTGAGTAGTTTGACTATCTTGAATACCATAGATAGTACCAGTTTTTTTAGTAAGCCCAGTGGCACTATAATAAATATTATCCATATTAGATAATATTTGAGCAAATTCAGCTCTGGTAATATAGCCTTGTGGATTAATTTTGTCCCCCACACCTTGTATTATACCATTATCTAGCGCTATTTCCATATTATCCATATATATAAAATTTACATCTTCCCAATCAGAATAATTATAAATTATTTGCTGTTCATTTTGGATAAGCGTTGGACTAGCTATAGAATTTATGGCATCTATGAGCCAATCAATAACACGTTCTCTAGTTGCTGGCTCATCTGCATCAAAAATATTTTTTTCTAAATACATTTGATTTAAATAATCGTATTCAGTACCCGCTTCATCTTCAATCGGCGTTTCTACAAGAGGTTCTTCTTCTATAAGCCCTAAATTAGTAGCCTGCTCATACTCCAAAGCTGAAATAAGACCTATCTGCTGAGCCATAGTTAAATAACCAACAGCCCACATATTTAATATTCCAGAAGCCCCCATCCCTATTATATCAACAATTTCTTCTCCTGCTATTTGTGAAGCGTCTTCGAGACCTATAGCACGTAATATAAAAGCTAGAGCCTCTTGATTAGTAACATAGTCCGAAGGATTATAATAATTGTTATAACCTTTAACCATGTTAAAAGCCCCTGCTTTAACTATAGCTGGCGAAGCCCAATGGCTACTATCAACATCACTAAAATTCAAATTATCAATCGTCGCTGTAACATTCGGCATACCAGAATAAGTAGCTTGGACAGGGTCCATAAATATATTAACATCTACCACATTAGAATTTGCAAAACAACTACCCACTGCCGAGATACTAATAATCGTAGACATGAAAAGCGCATATAACTTTTTCATAAAAATAATACCTTTTTTTTTGTACCTTTCATAAATTTTTTAAATTATCTTAAATCACATAAATTTTTATTTTTTATTTTTAATTTTTAATCTTTAATTTTTAATCTTTATTTAACACATAATTTTTAATATATCCGTTAATTATATCATACAAAAAACTAAAAGTCTATACATTTTTATTTTTGATTTTCAATGCTTGCTGTTTCATTTCTCGTGCCGCTAATAGAGTCGACTCTGTTATACTTACGCCTCCAGTCATTCTAGCTAACTCCGATATAGCTTCTTCGTCTGATAATTTTTTTATACTCGTAACAGTTGAAATATCACTAGATGACTTATTTATTAAAAACTGATGATCACCCATTGCAACTATTTGTGGTAAATGCGTTATACATATTATTTGGTTATTCTTAGATAATAACGCCATCTTTTCTGCTACCATTTGGGCTGTCCTACCACTTATACCAGTATCTATTTCATCAAATATAAAAGTATCTATCGTGTCAACAAAAGATAGTACCGCCTTGAGAGATAGCATAACTCGACTCATTTCCCCGCCAGAAGCTATTTTAGATAAAGGCTTTAAATCCTCACCCAAATTAGTGCATATTAAAAACTCTACTTTATCCGAACCGCTTTGCGTAAAGACCGATTTTTGCACTATATCTATTTTAAACTTGGCATTCGGCATACCTAAATCATAAAGATGCGTTTCTATATTTTTTTCTAGCACAATAGCTTGATTTTTTCTTATCTCACTTATATTAAAGCAAATTTCTTTTATTTTAACTTCCAGCAACTCTTTTTGTTTATATAACTCTGCTATTTTTTCTTCGCTATGCACTAAGTCATATAACTTTTCACTAGTTTCATCTTTAAATTTAATAATATCATCTATGCAAGAATTATTATTATTATCTTTACTTCCATATTTATGCTTTAGCTTTTGTATCACATCTATTCTTTTTTCTACTTGATTCAAATCATTTTCATTATAATCTATTAAATCTTCCTGTTTTTTCACTTCATGAGCAATATCTTCAATTTTTACGTATACCTCTAATAAGTCATCATATAAAGCATTTTTAGAGCTGTCTATATTTTTTATTTCTTCTAGATTTTTAATAATAGAATTCAGACCCTGTAAAATACCTAATCCAGAATTTGGCATATCATCTCCATAGGAATAAAATAAATCCGAAGAACTTATATAAAAACTTTTAAGTTCTTCAGATTGTATCATTGTTTTACGTTTTTTTGCAAGTGTATTGTCCTCATTAGGTAACAAATTAGCCGACTCTATCTCATTAATTTGATAACTGAAAAAATCTTTTAATTCTTCACGGTCTTTTCCTTTACCCATTGAAACATCTGAAATATTCTTTAAAATAGATTTATAATTTTTCAAACAACTAAATAATTCTTTTTTAGGACTTTCTAACAAATCCTCACAGAACCTATCTAATAAAATAATGTGCCTAGACGAATTTAATAACGACTGATGTTCATGTTGACTATGTATGTCTATAAACTTTTCTGCTATTTCTTTCAACATAGTTAGAGTAGCTGGCTTTCCATTTATTTTGCATATATTCCTACCACTCTTATTATAACTTCTTGAAATCAAAATAGACTCATCATCATTAACTTCTATTCCTAAATCACTAATTTCACTTTTTATAATACTTGAAGATAGAGTAAGTAAAACCTCTACAGTCGCCTTATCTGAATTTTTTTTAATAAAGTCCTTATTGGCACGTGCTCCAAGAACAAATGCCAAAGAACCTATAACTATGGACTTTCCAGCCCCTGTTTCTCCAGATAATATATTAAGACCATCTTCAAATTCTATTAAAGCTTCATCTATTAGCGCTACATTTTTAATATAAAGTTGTTGTAACAAAATATATCACCTCTAAATTATATTTAATTTTAATCTTAACCTTAACTACTTAATTTTAATAATACTATTTAATTTATTCATAAGAATTATTGTTTTTTCTTCTGTTTTAGATATGCAAAAAATAGTATCATCTCCTGCAATAGTCCCTACTATTTCGTTGTTATTCATTCCATCTATCACAGCTGCTATAGCCATAGCCATACCAACAGGAGTTTTAATAACAAGCATATTTTGTGCATAATCTATACTAACAACACCTTGTTTAAATATATTAATATAGTCATTGTTTATTTTGCCATTATTTTCGATAAAGTGTGCATACTTTTGGTTACCATTATCTAGTATAACTTTTGTTAGTTTAAGCTCTCTGATATCACGTGAAATAGTAGCTTGAGTAACCACAAAATCATTTTCTTTAAGTTTTTCTGCTAACTCGTCTTGCGTTTCTATTTCATAATCCTTAATAAGTTCTAAAATTTTTAAATGTCTTTTAACTTTCATAATAAATACCTCACTAATTAAATTTTTTTTATTTTTTTATTTTTTTATTTTTTTTTAATCATTTTGTTTTTTAGAATATCATAAAAATTAAGATTACTTGTTTTTATAATATTTGTTTCATAAATAGATTTTTTTATTAAAATTTTGTCTTTATGCTCTATTAGAATATTACTTTTTCCATCTAGTGATAAATAACCACGTGCATTTTTTTGTGGTAAACAGAGATTTACTTCATCTTCTGCTGAGATTACATAAGGTCTTGAGAATATAGCATGAGGACAAACATAAGTAATAACCATTATTTCTAAATCTGGCTTTAAAATAGGACCTCCTGCTGATAGATTATAGGCCGTTGAACCAGTTGGGGTAGAGATTATAATACCATCAGCATTTATTTTATCTATCTTTTGGAAATTTATTTCAACTCCGATTTCTATCATTCTGCCTGTATTTTCGCTATGGATACTCACTTCATTTAGTGCTAAATAACTATTATCATTTATGCTAATACTAAGCATCATTCTTTTTTCTGTTTTGTACTTATTGTCTAATACCTTTTTTATTGCTTCAAAATGTTGATTTGGCTCTACATCTGTTAAATACCCTAGATTACCTTTGTTTATACCTAATATTTCTTTTTTATACTCAGCTATTTCAGTACTCCATTGTAATATAGTACCATCACCACCTATAATAATAATAAATTCAGACCTTTTAAATAATTCATTTTTACCTAAAAATAATATATTTTTATTATCAATTTTGCTTTTATAACTGTCTAATAATAAAGGAGTTATATTTTGGCTAATAATAAAATTCACTATATCTTTTACATATTCAAAATTAGGGTCTTTGGTTTCGTTTACTATAATTCCTATACACATATAAACATAATCCTTTTAATATTTTTTATTATTTTTTATTATTTTTTAAAATAAGCTAAATACTCTGTATTTCCCTTACTTCCCTTAATCGGTGACTCTACTACATCTTGTACAAAAATACCTTTTTCTTTTAAAACACTTGTTATAGCCTCTATAGACTTAGATATCGCCTTAATATTTTTCTTGTTACTTTTAACTATGCCACCTTTAGATAGATGCTCTTTTCCCACTTCAAACTGTGGTTTTATTAATATAATAAGCTCTAAATCACTACTGCCATTACTATTAATAATTCTAACAATACTTTCAATTATCTTTAAAACAGATATAAAAGAAACATCTACACAAATAAAGTTTATCTTACTGCTATTATTTTTTAAATCTTGTTCTAAAAAAACTAAAGGCTCAAAATTTCTAATATCTGTGTTTTCTATGCAAATAACTTTGTCATTGCTTTTAATCTTTTCGTGTAACTGGGAAGTTCCAACATCAACTGCTAGAATTTTTTTTGCATTATTTTGTAACATACAGTCCGTAAAACCACCTGTAGACGCACCGATATCAAGACAAATTTTATCATTCAAATCTACTTGAAAATAGTTTATAGCTTTTTCGAGCTTAGTACCTGCCCTGCTTACAAATTTTGGCATAGCAGACTCATCAATATTAACTACACTAGTACTTAATAAATTAAACGCAGGTTTCTTTACACAATTACCATCAACATAGACAAGACCTTTTAATATAACTTCTTTTGAGTAATCCCTAGAGAGATTATACTCGTTTTTAATAAATAAATCAAGCCTATTTAATTCATTCATATTACTCATAACGATTACTTTCTTATTTTTAATTATTTTTAATTATTTTTAATTATTTTTTAATTTTGCTTTTTATAAAATCATATAAGCCACTGGCATCAAGCTTGTAATCCCTTAGAATTTCTTCCCTAGTGGCATGAGTAATATACTCCTTTGGGAAACCTAGATTATAGACTTTTTTGTCAAAAACTTCTAATTTGTTTAGCTCATATAATAAGCTTTGACCAAACCCACCACTTATAAGATTTTCTTCGACAGTGAATACATACTCATAATCATATTTTATTTTATTTAATAAGCTCACATCAATTGGAGCTATGAACCTAGCATTTACAAGAGTAGTTTTAATGCCATCTTTTAATAATAACTCGTATACCACTTTTAGATTTTCCAGCATAGAGCCAACACCTATAATAATAATTTTTTTATCCTCACTCGTATATAAAAACTCGCTTTTAGCAAACTCTATACTTGTTTCTACTTCTTTGAAATCATCATTTGCACTGCCTCTTGGATATCTTATTGCTATAGGTCCATAATGCTTATTGACTGCAAAATCT
>JAWXUY010000061.1:0-9465 GCA_044425885.1 bacterium
AATGAAAAATTCTTATATGGAATATGCTATGAGTGTAATAGTATCAAGAGCATTACCAGATGTTCGAGACGGCTTAAAACCTGTTCATAGGAGAATTTTATATGCTATGAGTAAGCTAAATTTAGAGCCATCTAAAGCATATAAAAAATGTGCTAGTATAGTAGGGGAAACAATGGGTAAATATCACCCTCACGGTGATAGTGCTATATATGACGCTCTCGTTAGAATGGCTCAAGATTTCTCTATGAGATATATGCTTGTAGATGGGCATGGGAATTTTGGGTCTGTAGATGGATATCCAGCGGCAGCCTCAAGGTACACAGAGGCTAAGTTAAGCCGAATATCAGTTGAGATGCTTTCAGATATAGAAAAAAATACTGTAGATTTTATAGATAATTATGATAGCTCTGAAAAAGAACCAGAAGTCCTTCCGTCAAAATTTCCTAACTTACTAGTAAATGGCTCATCTGGTATAGCAGTTGGTATGGCTACTAATATACCTCCGCACAATCTAACAGAAGTACTAGATGCTCTCCTTAAAATAATAGATAATAATATTATCGAACAACGTGAAACTGAACTAAGCGAAATTACTAGTATTATACAAGGTCCAGATTTTCCAACAGGTGCTACTATACTAGGCAAATCAGGTATCAAAGATGCTTATACTAGTGGGCGTGGTAAAATAAGAGTACGTTCTAAAGCCGAAATAAAAGTTAATCCAAATAATAATAAGCAGTCTATTATTATTACAGAGATACCTTATCAAGTTAATAAGTCTCGTATGATAGAAAAATTTGCAGAGCTTGTAAAAGATAAGAAAGTAGAGGGTATCGCAGATATAAATGACGAGTCTGACAGAAATGGAATAAAAATAGTAATCGAATGCAAAAAAGATATCAACGCTTCTATAGTTTTAAATCAATTATATAAATTTTCGCAACTACAAGAAAGCTACAGCGTAAACTTCTTAGCGATAGTAGATGGCGAGCCTAAAACTCTTAACATACTCCAAATTTTAGAATTATATTTAAAGCACCAAGAAGATATCACTACTAGACGAATAAATTTTGACCTAAACAAAGCACGTAATAGAGTCCATATAGTAGATGGCTTACTAAAAGCTTTATCTCATATAGACGAAATAATAGAGATTATTAAAACTAATAAAAATATAAAAGAGTCAAGAGAGCTTTTAGTAGATAAATTTAATTTTACAGATAAGCAAGTAGATGCTATAATAGAGATGAGATTAAGAAGCCTCTCTGGATTAGAGAGAGAACGTCTCGAAGATGAGTATACTAAGCTATCTATTTTTACGCATGATATGCAAGATATACTAGATAGCAATAAAAAACTTCTTGAAGTTATAAAAGCAGACTTTATCAAAACTAAAGAAAAATTTGGCGATGAAAGACGCACTGAAATAATAAAAGATGAAGGTGAGCTTTTCACAGAAGATTTTATAAATGATGATATGAGCGTTATAACTATGACTCATCTTGAATATATAAAAAGACTACCTCTTTCTACTTATAAGAGTCAAAAAAGAGGTGGTAAAGGTATTAAGGGAATGAAGACACGTGAGACAGATTTTGTGCGTGATTTATTCTTAAGTAGTAATCATAGCTATATATTCTTTTTTACTAACAAAGGAAAAGTATATAGACTTAAAACTTTTGAGATACAAGAAGCAGGTAGGACTGCCAAAGGAACGCCTATTATTAATCTTATTAACCTAGAAGAAGATGAAAAAGTAACTGCCGTAATACCAGTTAGACAAGAAGTTTTTAGCGCTGATAACCTAGAGTCAAACCTAGAGAACAATGCGGAAGAATCTTTAATCATGACAACTAAAAAAGGTATTATCAAAAAGACTAAAGTATCTATGTTCAAGAACGTAAGAAAAAAAGGGCTTAGAGCTATTAATATAAACGAAAATGACGAACTAATTTCAGTTCAGAAAGTTTCAGCTGGAGATAATATGTTTATTACTAGTAAGCTTGGTATGTCTATAAGATTTGATGAGAGTCAAATTAAGAATACAGGGCGTACTACTATTGGCGTAATAGCTATAAGACTTAAAGATGAAGAAGACTATATAGTATCATCTGAAGTTCTCAAAAAAGACGAAGATAAAAAAATAATAATCGTAACAGAGAATGGCTTCGGGAAATGCTCTGCAAATAGCGAGTATAGACTACAAGCAAGAGGTGGAAAAGGTCTTAAAGCTTACAAGATTACCCCGAAAACAGGTAATATAATAGACGTTAAAATAATAGACGAAAAAGAAGAACTTATTATAATAACATCAGAAGGAATAGTTATAAGACTTAAACTTAAAGATATATCGGTAACTAGTAGATTAACGCAAGGAGTTAAACTTATAGATATTCCAGACGGCGTAAAAGTAGTGAGCATAGCAAAGATAGACGAAGAAGATGTAGAAATAGCAGAAGAAAATTTAGAAGAAGAAAATTTAGAAGAAGTAGAAGTAAATTTAGAAAACCAAGAAAATCAAGAAGTAGAGCTGGTAGAAGATGAAATAGAAGTAGAAATAGAGACAATAGAAATAAATATAGATGAGCTAGCTCAAGAAGAAAGTCAAGAAGACTAAAATTAAAAATAAAATATCCCTAAAAAATCTTAGTAATTTTAATAGGGATATTTTTTTGTTTAATTTATATAGTTAGTATCTCATAACCTTCTTCTGTTACTAGTATAGTATGCTCCATTTGAGCCGATAAACTACCATCGTTTGTATAAGCAGTCCATCTATCTTCCCCTATATAACAATCAAAATCTCCAATATTTATCATTGGCTCTATAGTAAAGACCATATTTGGTAGCATTACCATACCTTTCTTATTTGTTCTATAGTGTAGTATCTCTGGTTCTTCATGAAACTTTAAGCCCACTCCATGACCGCAGTATGACTTGACTACTGAATAATTATTATCATCAGCTATTTTGTTTATAGTATTAGCAATATTATTAATAGGTGTATAAGGCTTAACCTCCTCGATACCCTTTAATAAGCATTCCCTTGTTACTTTTATTAAATTCTCCGCTTCTTCCGAAACTTCTCCTATTTTATACATACGGCTCATATCTGCGTAATAGCCATCTAATATATTAGTCACGTCTATATTTAATATATCCCCATTTTGAAGTATATCTTTATTAGATGGTATCCCATGACACACCACGTTATTAATAGATGTACAACAGCTCTTAGGGAAATTATTATAGTTAAGCGGTGCTGGAATAGCTTTTGACTTTATAACTAGCTCATGTATCATATCGTTAATCTCTAAAGTAGAAACTCCCGCTCTTATATAGCTCTCTACCTCGTCTAAAATATCTCTTGTTAAATCAGCGCACTTCTTAATACCTTGTATTTGATTTTCATTTAAAATTAAATGTTTCTTTGGTATTATATAACCCTCTTGTTTTAAAGGCTTTAAAAATTGCTCGTCTCTTTTCATATGACAAAATTTATATTTTACTCCGCTATTACACCAACAAGGCTCATTTCTCTCTGTGTTTAGTATATCATCTTTCATTTTTTAAATAAAATCCTCACTTAATAATTAATAATTTTTATATTTATATTTTTTTTATTTTAAAAATATTATTATTTTTTATTATTTTTTATAAAAGCTTCTATCTCGTCTATTGTTTTTACTATATCTTTTGATAAGTTATCATAGCCGTCTGACGTTACTAAAACGTCGTCCTCTATACGTATACCTATACTTTCTTCTGGTATATAAAGTCCTGGCTCAACTGTTATTACCATTCCAGACTCTAGTAACATATCTTTTTCTTCTTTACATACATCATGCGTATCTAGTCCTAAGTAATGCCCTATATTATGAAAATAATACTTGCTTACATCTTTCTTATCTTCTATTAGTCCTATTCTCGTTAATTCTTCTTCGTAATGCTCTATTATTATTTCATTAAGTCTCTTATATGGCACTCCAGGTTTAATAGCTTCCATTACTTTCTGTTGTCCAGCTAAAACTATATTATAAAGCTCTTTTTGTCTTTCAGTGTAAACGCCATTCGCTGGAAACGTTCTTGAAATATCCGCACTATAATAGTTATAGCTAGCGCCTAAATCTATTAAAATAAGGTCACCATCTTTTATCTCACAGTTATTCTCTCCATAGTGTAGAGTAGTTGCATTTTTACCGCTCGCTAAAATAGTGTTAAACGCCTTGTCTTTAGCTCCACCCTTTTTAATCTCGTAGTCAAAGCACGCCTCAAGCTCGTACTCTTTTATATTTGGTTTTGTATTAGATAATATATTCTCTATACCTTTTCTTGTTATATCTATTGATTTTCTTAAAGTCTCTATCTCGTGGTCTTCTTTTATTAGTCTCTTAGATGCTATATCGCTATACACGTTTTTAATACTCGCTTGTGGGTAGCAAGTGCTTAGCTTTTTAGCAAAGTCCAATGATGGTTTGTCTGTCTCTAAATATCTATTTTCTAAGTCTAAATATATATTATATATAAAGCTCTTAAATACTATATTCTTAAAATCATTCTCAAACTCATCTAAAAACTTAATATTCGTTATACCTGAAAGCTCTTTAACGTCATCTTCTTGAAAGATTTTTCCGTCCCATTTAGCTTTAAGCTCATCGTAACGCTCAATAAATAAAGTCTCTTTTATATCATCGCCATCTTTTACCGCCATATATATTATAAGAGGCTTATCTATACCCGTCATATAATAAAAATTTCTATTAGGCTCAAACGGAAAAAATTGGTCTGCACTCTTAACTTTAGGCTCTCCAGCAAATAAAACCGTTACCGCTCTATCGTCCGCTAAGCCTGATATTATTTGTTTTCTATTATTCTCATGAAATTCTTTTTTACTCATAAATCTTCTCCAATCTTATTATACATTATTTTTAATTCTATCTCTCTAGAATACCACATATTTTATTTTTTGGCAATACCTACTTTTTCACTAGTCTATAACAATAATATCTAACAAAATTATATTAATATTATATTATTATATTGACTTAAATAGAGCATTGTTATATAATCTATGTTAAGGTATTAAATTAGATATTAATTAAAAGCTAGAATATAAGCTAGAATTAGAATGGAGCGTTTAAAAATGATTTATACACTATTGACAGTAATTGATAATACCAGTGGTAATAGTAGTAGTGCTATTGCTTCTGCCGGAGAAGCTGGAGTTGCTAGCACCGCTGGATTTGGAATGATTGGAACAATCTTATATATACTCTTTCTTATAGCAGTTTTTTACTTCTTTGCTTTAAGACCGCAAAAGAAAAGAGAAGATGAAATAAAGTTAGTCCAAGCTAATCTCGCCGTAAATGACTACGTTTTACTAGATAGTGGAATTTATGGAAGAATTAAAGATATTAACGATAATGTCTTCATAGTAGAGATAGGTATTAATAAAGGAGTGCTTGTTCCAGTTTTAAAGACTAGAATTATCGGTAAAGGCGAGCCTGATTTAACATCTACTAAAAAATAATTAAAATAAATAATAAGCTATTGTCCACTATTTTTGAATAAAATAAATTAGATAATAGCTTTATTTGTTTATTTATTTGCCTACCTATCACTTTTATTTTTATTATCTATATTATTTATTCAAAAAAAAAGGTTTTTAAAATAATACTTGAATATTTGAGCAAAAAATATTATAATTATTTTGGTTATAATTATTCTGGTTATATGTTGTTAAAAATAGAATATAGATGATAATTATAAAAAATATTTAAAGATTTTAAAATTTAATAATTAGAGGTGACTAATTTGAAGAAAATTATTTTAACTGGTGGCGGTACAGCTGGTCATGTCAATCCTAATATAGCACTAATACCTTCTTTAAAAAAAGAAAATTATGATATATCTTATATCGGCAGTATAAATGGCATTGAAAAAGACTTAATAAGCTCTATATCTTCTATGTACGACATAGAGTATCACGGCATATCTTCTGGTAAACTACGCCGATACATCGACCTTAAAAATATAACAGATGCTTTTAGAGTGGTAAAAGGGGTAGGCGAAGCTGTTATGCTTATAAAAAAACTTAAACCAGACGTTATATTTTCTAAAGGCGGTTTTGTGAGCGTGCCTGTTGTCATAGCTGGCTACCTGAATAAAGTACCGATTATAATACACGAGTCCGATATAAGCACTGGTCTTGCCAACAAAATCTGCATACCACTCGCTAACAAAGTATGCACTACTTTCCCAGAAGCTCTAGAAGGTATCCCTAAATCAAAAGGCATACTGACTGGAACTCCTATTAGACAAGAGTTATTTAATAATAACGTCAAAACAAATATTAAATTCTTTAGTGATAATAAACCTATAATACTTATAATGGGAGGGTCTC
Source organism: bacterium (assembly GCA_044425885.1). Lineage (GTDB taxonomy): Bacteria > Bacillota > Clostridia > Lachnospirales > CAG-274 > Tyzzerella. The sequence goes on from JAWXUY010000061.1 coordinate 6,404, forward strand.
TTGGCTCTGTAAAAATAAATAATGCCATTAGAGACTCCCTACCTGAACTGCTAACCAAATTTAATATTATACATCTTTGCGGTAAAGGTAATCTTGATGACTCACTCAAAAATAAAAATGGTTATATCCAAAAAGAGTATGTAACACGTGAACTGCCAGACTTTTTTAAAGCTTGTACTCTTGTTGTTTCAAGGGCTGGCTCTAATGCAATTTGTGAGCTTTTAGCACTTAAAAAGCCCAACCTACTTATACCTTTATCAAAGAATGCAAGCCGTGGCGACCAAATATTAAACGCCAACTCTTTTAAAAAACAAAATTATAGTAGCGTACTGCAAGAAGAAGATTTAACCAAAGACTCTCTCTTAAAAGAAATAAACGATTTATATAATAACAGAGATAGCTTTATAAAATCAATGCAAAATAGCAAATTAAATAACGCAATAGATAAAATAATATATGAAATCAAAAACATTTAAAACGGGCTAATTTATGTTAGCTTAAAATTAAGAAAGGAACAGCTTAAATTAATTTTAGGTTACTATTTAAATTAACATGAAAAAAATAAGTAAACTTGAATTTATTAAACAAATAGTAGATTTACTGAGGTCCGAGGTAGACGAGAAAAATTTAAGATTAATACTAAAAGATTATACGCTATATTTTAACCACGAGCTAGAGCTTGGTAAAAGCGAAGAAGATGTTCTAAATTTTTTATATTCACCTGAACTCTTTATAGAAACACTGCGTAAATATGACTTAGAGGAGACTTTAAAGAAATTAGGTCAAGATGAGTATAATATTTTTGTAGAGCTTACAAAAGATTATAATTATAATTCTAGCTCTAATAAAGAGGCTTCTAATACTTCTAACGAAGATGATACCAGTAAACCTACTATTAAAGATGATAAAGATAAAGATAAAGATGAAGATAAAGATGATGATGATAAAAATAGTGTAAATAATCAAGATAATTCTAATAAAGACGACAATGACTCTAGTAATAATATTATTAAAGAAAAACCTAACCCCAATACTATCAACAAAACAACCAAATCTAATACCAAAAAAGGACTCGGCTACATCATAAACTTTTTATTAGGACTAATTCTTTTAGTTATTTTTATACCTATCATAGCTTGTGGATTTATAGCTGGCTTTATGTTCGTTGCTTTGTCTATTTTATTCAGCTCTACTATCTCTCTACTCTCTGGATTTTTAAGCACTCTGTCCATTGTTTTTATAATGCTTAGTAGCTTATGTCTACTTACGTTTGGAATAGGAACTATATGCTTAAATATCCAACTTATAATAAACTACGTTAAATACTTTTTTTTAGTAAATTCTACAAATTTGGAGGATACACAAAATGCTTAAAAAATTAACTACTTTTTCTTTTTTATGCTCACTAATTATTTTTATAATACTTTTAATATTAAACCCATTTGTTTCTAAGAGTATAATCGAGGGGGTTACAAATGCGATAGAGAGTTGTTACGTTAAAGATAATATAGTAATAAATATAGAGAATATAGACCAGATTAATTTTGAGGCAGTAGATATAACTAAGGTTTCAGTAGTAGAGACGGGCTATAAATCAAAAGAGATGCTAATTAAGTATCATTCTATACTTGGTAACATTCCAGAATACGTTTGTAAGACGGAAGACGATAATATATATATCCTACAAAACACAATTAAAAATAAAAGCGTACTACCTGATTTAATAAATTTATTAACAAAATTTGACGATGTACAATCAAGCGTAACAATATTTATTCCAAAAGATATGAAATTATCGCTCAACGGTAACACATATTATTCAGAAAAAGATAACTATTAATATAATATAATATAATATAATATAATATAATATAATATAATATAAGAAAGGATGTTTATAATAACATGCAAATAAAAGAATCTGGTGAAAATTATTTAGAGACTATACTTGTTATTCAAAAGAGGAATGGTATGGCACGCTCTATTGATATAGCGAATGAATTAAACTTTTCTAGAGCTAGCGTAAGTAGAGCAATGTCATTGTTAAAAACTGCTGGTCATATCGAGATAAAAAATATACATGAGATAGTTTTGACCGATAGCGGTAGAAAGATTGCCGAAGCAATTTATGAGAAACATTGTACTATTAAAGACTTTTTAATACACATAGGAGTAAATCAAGAAACGGCATCAGAAGAAGCTTGTAAGATAGAACATATATTAAGCACCGATAGCTTTGATAAATTAAAAAATCACCTAGAAAAAGAAAAAGCTCAAAAAAACTCTATAATTTAGGGTTTTTTTATTTTATATAAATAAAATAATAAAACAAAAAACAAAAAAAGTAGATTTAATAATCTACTTTTTAATTTTGAAATGAGCCACCCGGGGCTCGAACCCGGGACCCTTGGATTAAAAGTCCAATGCTCTACCAACTGAGCTAGTGACCCATATTAATTAAACTACTATTTTTAAAACTAAAGGGTGGATAACGGGATTCGAACCCGCGACCTCCAGAGCCACAATCTGGCGCGCTAACCAACTGCGCCATACCCACCATATTTAAAAAGTGGCAAAACTTATGAATCAGGAGGGATTCGAACCCCCGACCCACGGCTTAGAAGGCCGTTGCTCTATCCAACTGAGCTACTGATCCTTATTAAAAAAAATTACTTCTTTACTTCTTTTTTTAAAAAAAATATCGGGGTGACAGGATTCGAACCTGCGACCTCCTGGTCCCAAACCAGGCGCGCTAGCCAAGCTACGCTACACCCCGTTATTGAATCTGGCAACCACTTACTTTCCCAGGCGGTCTCCCACCAAGTATCATCAGCCGTTTAAGTCTTAACCATCGTGTTCGGTATGGGAACGGGTGTTTCCCCTAAACGCATCATCACCAGAAATTTTTATTATTAATTTACTAAATCCTATAATATAAGATTTAATAAGTATGACCCATAGGGGAATCGAACCCCTGTTTCAGCCGTGAAAGGGCCGCGTCTTAACCGCTTGACCAATGGGCCTTATTAAAAGCTCCCCAAGTAGGACTTGAACCTACGACC
>JAWXUY010000062.1:0-9458 GCA_044425885.1 bacterium
TGGTATAATTATAAATAACACTGGCTACGAAGAACGTGTATTTTATGGCAATCTAGAAGTACAAAAAATAAACAACCAATATATTTTAGTAAGTGAAGTCACGATAGAAAATTATATAAGTAGTACTATTGCTGGCAATCTGAATAGTTTAAATATTAACACATCTACAGATAATTTAGAATTTTTAAAAACATTAGCTGTTATACTAAGAACTAATATGATTTATCACATATATCAAAACGATTTTCAAGAGGTAGGCGTTAATATAAGTGACACTTACCAGTTGTATAATTATACACCTACGTTAGACTTACACCAGCAAGCTAGTATCCAGACAATGGGCGAGATTATAAGTAGTAATAAGCTAAACTATTTTACTTTTTTTGAATATTCAAACGGTATGACGGCAAATAGCGGTGAAATATGGGGGCACGAAGATTATTTTTATTACCCAACAGAGAATAAAGAGTTTTTGGATAGCAAGAACTTTGTTGATGATGTAGACTTGATAGATATATCTAGTAACCTGAATGATGAAGTAAACGCAAATATATTTTTCAAGAGTAAAGAAGTGCTAAGCGTAGAGGCTTCCAGTGAATGGTTTAGATGGAGCGTTACACTGGACAAATACGACTTGGATAATATAAATCAAGAAATTATAACGCTTTCGAGCAACGATGACTACAAATATTACATAAAATTTTTAGAGAATAATAACAAATATAATTATTATATAAGTAACTATAAAAATAATATAATTAATATACAAGATATCGGAACAATAAAAGATGTAAGAGTGCTGGAGCGTGGAGAGGGAGGTAATATAATAAAATTGGAGATAGCAGGAGAGCTAGAGAGCGTACGAGTAGAAACGGACGAGCTAATAAAAAGCCTCTTTAAATCAAACCACATAATTAATAATAATGGCGATATTTTAGATTTAGAGGGCTTAACTAGTTTACCTAGTAGCTGTTTTGTGTTCGACAAAATATATGACTCTGACTTAAACTTAGTAGAGCTAACTATTTACGGTGGCGGTTATGGGCATGGAGTAGGGCTAAGCCTCTATGGAGCAAGTAAACTAAGTGAGGAGTTGTACTTATACGAAGAAATTTTAGAGCTTTATTATAATAATATTAAAATAAGTAATTTAAATAATTTATAAAAAAATAACTAGTATGATAAACTTATACTAGTTGTTTTGGTTTATGTATTATATTATCTATTTACATACTATATCTTATTGATAATTAAAAATTCTGAGCATAGTTATAATAGCTTGCTCCCTATCATAATTAAACCAAGGTGAAAACTTGCCTTCGCCAGTGCCAGTCATCACAAATATGCCGTCCGATAAATGCATACTAGAAACACTATAGATAGCATCTTTAGCCCAGTCGGCAAAATAGCTTGTATCTACAAAACTTCTATTTTCAGAGTTGCTAGTTAGATTAAGCACATTAGCCAAATTATTAACCATTACGGCTGACTCTTGTCTAGTTATAAGGTCGTTTGGTGTAAATAATCCGTTTCCATGTCCAGATATTATACCTAAATTATAAGCTGTTGTAACATATGGGTCATCTACATCTGTAAAAGGAGTTTGGATATTCGCCTTTATAGTGTCACCTGTTTTAGCAAAATAAGTTTGTAATGCTAAATGACAAAACTCTTGTCTTGTTATCTTGTCAGTAAAGTTAGCTAATAAATCCGCTGGGACTAAATTTAAATCATAAGCTTCTAATACATCATCTTTAGCCCACCAACTGTAAGAAGTATCAAGTAAAGCAATATCTTCAACTAATTCATACTCTAGTTTAGCACCACTTAGGTCATAATAATCAGTATAGCCACCTATTGCTTTAACATAATCTACTTCATTACTTTTTACAAATTGTATACTATAATACACACTATTATTAGGCACTATTATATTTAAGTCTTTATCTAAAAGCCCCGCTCTTGAGTCTGTCATTCCTGATATATACCTAACTTCAAGCGTATCTTTAACTCCAAGCTGTGTAGCTACTTCTCTAAATTCTATATCTATTAGCTTGTTACTGTTTTCGTCTACTATATAATAGCTATTACCATAACCACTTGGTAATATATACACTCCATTTAGACCATTTATAGCTGTTAAATTTGGATTTAAAATATCCTCAACTGGCTCATAATCTAGTTTATTACCCTTTAAGTCATAATAATCAGTAGTAGCTCCTGTTGCTTTGACATAATATACCCCACCACTTTTTATAAACTCTGTACTATAATACAACATACTATTAGGCACTATTATATTTAACTCTTTATCTAAAAGCCCCGCTCTTGAGTCAGCCATTCCTGCTATATACCTAACTTCAAGCGTATCCCCTATCCCAAGTTCTGTAGCTACTTCTCTAAATTCTATATCTACTAATTTATTACTATCTTTATCTACTATATAATAGCTATTACCATAACCGCTTGGCATTACATAAACTCCACTTAAACCATTTATAGCTGTTAAATTTGGATTTATGCTTTCTTCTTGTTCTTGTTCTGATTCTGATTCTACATCATTACTATCATCTATATTACCATACAATGGATTTTTTATAATATATTCCTTATCATCTTTTTTTACAACAGTAAACCCATTATTAAAAGAATAACCTAAATCATATATTGCTGGTATAATAATATTACCATTAATATCATAATACCCTTCTTTATAAATAGATTTATCTATAAAACTAATTAAACCATCATAAACTCCATGACTTGCAAATGCATAAGGAACATCATTAGATGATAAAATTATATTACCATTTGTATCTATAAAATAAGAATTACTATCTTTTGTTACATAACAAAATCCCTCACTAAAATCATTAACGCTATCATAAATAAGAGGTATTATTTCTGTTCCAGTTTCATCTATAAAGCCCCATTTACCATCTCTTTTTACTGCGTGCAAACCATATTGTGAAGAATTAATAAACTCATCATAAATAAAAGATGTTACTTCAACACCACTTGTATTTATAAATCCCCATTTATTATTTTCATTTTTAACAATAAGTAACCCTTCATAAAAAGCGTTACCAACTGACGCATACTTACTTTCAACATCAAGTACTATATTATTATCTTTATCTATAAAATAAGATTTATCATCAGTCCAAACTTTAGCTAAACCACTTGAAAAATCAGTTACCAACCTATAATCAAATGGTATTACTTCTGTTCCAGTATTGTCTATGAAACCATATTTATTATTTTTTTGAACGGCTAATAAACCTTCAGAAAAATTATTAATAGATTCTATTTCAGTAAAAGGTGTTAAAAATTCTCCACTTGTATTTACTAAACTAAAAGATTTAGTATCATTATCATCTTTTTTTATTACAACTGCAATACCATCTACAAAATCCTTTACATCATTATATTCTGGCTCGAGAATAATATTACCTGATATATCCATAAGACCATATTTATAGTCCTTATTACTAATGACAAATAAACCATCATTATAAGTTGATAGAGCATATGCTGAATAATTATCATCAATTTCTAATACAACTAAATCATTATGAGTATAATAATCATTAGCATAAACTTTAGTTATTAAATTTGTATTTGTATTTGTATTTGTATTTGTATTAATAGTATACGCCTGTGTTAGTAAAATACTTGTTGTCGCAATACATATTAACGTCTTTTTATTTTTGTCCATTTTAAAATCCCCTTTTAAATTCAATTATGATATTATTATTTTTGTGTTAAATCCCCCCAAATAAATGGGGGGGGGGGCACTTGTTTAAATATCGCACCTTTAAATATGTTTACTTATTATAACACGCTAATAAATATTAGTCAATATTTATTTTAAATAAATTTTGGAAATTGTAATTAAATATTAAAAAATTTAGATTTAATAGATTTAGAGAAAGAGAAATAAATAGAAAAGGAATTAATAACGACAACTGCTATTACTATATTAGGTATATTAGGTATATTAGGTATATTAGGTATAACTGTAACTAACTAGTAAATAAATACATTTATATAAAATCTTTTCGACGTGGTTTTTTTTACCGAATATAGTTAAAGATAGAATAATATACTTAAAATAAAAATCATAATACTTAATTACAAAAATTATTATTATAATTAAAAATAATATAATAAAACTAAATAAAATATACTTAAAATTAAAATAAGTAAATTTGTTGCATTAAATGAACGTTTAGCGAATAGTTACGGACGTACTAAAACCAATTTTCCACGTCTGACCGAAAGACTATAAAACTGGTTTTAGTATTTTAAAGTATATTATTTTATACCGATATATAAGTAGTATTTTTTATTACATCGTAATTTCTTTAAACAATGCAATTGAAACTACGCCTCATAAAGGAATGAGGGTCCTTAGATTTAAATAACATATTAAATATCTAATTCAAGTTATTCAAGATTGCTTGAATTGGTTGCATTGGATATTATAAAATATAGTTACCTACTAAGATTTCATAGCTATTTAAAATTTATATAAACTTTAAATAGCGTATATACGACCGTTTCAAGACGTTTATTTATTATAGCATATTTAATAATTATTGGCAAGTATTTTTTATAATTTTTATAAATATAATTTTACTCTAAATAATCTCTTAATTTTTTACTTCTACTAGGATGTCTTAGCTTTCTTAAAGCTTTGGCTTCTATTTGTCTTATTCTTTCTCTTGTAACATTGAATTTTTTACCTACTTCTTCTAACGTTCTAGCTCTGCCATCATCTAGACCAAATCTAAGCCTTAAGACTTTTTGCTCTCTATCTGTTAATGTTTCAAGAACCTCTAATAATTGCTCTTTTAGTAAGGTAAACGCAGCAGCCTCAGACGGCGACGGGATATCATCATCTGGAATAAAATCCCCTAAATGGCTGTCTTCTTCTTCACCAATTGGAGTTTCTAGCGAGACTGGCTCTTGCGCAATTTTCCTAATTTCTCTTACTTTCTCAACTGGCATTTCCATTTCTTTTGCAAGTTCTTCGTCCGAAGGCTCTCTACCTAAATCTTGAAGTAATTGTCTTGAAACTCTAATAAGCTTATTAATTGTTTCTACCATGTGGACTGGTATTCTTATCGTTCTTGCTTGATCAGCTATAGATCTTGTTATAGCTTGTCTTATCCACCATGTAGCATACGTACTAAATTTAAATCCTTTGCTATAATCAAATTTTTCTACCGCTTTAATTAAGCCTAAATTACCCTCTTGTATCAAATCTAAAAAAAGCATTCCTCTACCGACATATCTTTTCGCTATACTAACAACCAGTCTTAAATTAGCCTCCGCAAGACGCTTTTTAGCCATCTCATCGCCTTCAGCCATTCTCTTAGCAAGCTCCATCTCCTCGCTAGCGCTTAATAAATCTACTTTTCCAATCTCTTTAAGGTACATACGAACATGGTCATCTATATTTATATTATTCTCAATAGTAACTATGTCAATATCTTTTTCCATACCAGATATTCCATCATTAGTAGAATTTGCTTCTAAAGTATCCAGCTCATCTTTGTCTTCTATAAGCTCGATATCAGTAACATCTATTTGTTGGCTTTCTAGATACTCATAAATTTTATCAAAATGATCTGTGTCAAGAGGCATATCGCTTAGAATATTCATCATATCTTTATAACGAATAATTCCTTTTTGCTTTTTGCCTAAAATAATCAACTCTTTAATTTTGAGTGTAAATAAAGTTTCATCTAAAGTATTCAATATATTTTCTTCCTTTCAACTTTTAAATAACTTTTAACATACAAATAACTTTTATAAATTTCATAAACCAGCAAATAAATTAAAATATTTTTATATATAAATTCTGATAATATTTTTTTTCTTTTAATATAACCCTCATGTCATCTTCTGAATTTTTAATATCCACATTGCTTAATAGAAAATCATAATAAAAATTTTTTATAACTTTAACTTGACTGTTTATAATTTTTTCAAGGTCAGATTTTGAGAATTTTTCAAGAAAATTAAATTCTGGGGTAAATATTCGAGACACTATTTTTTGAGAATTTGGATCGCTAAATTTTAATACCATATCGGAAGGGTGTAGCGACCTATTTTCATCACTAAGTATAAGTTTAGCTAGCTCAACATATACATTATCTACAAAATCCTTTGGATATACATACTTAGATAATTTATCGGCTATATTTTTGTCACATAAAGCCAATAGCACGCTCATTTTAGCTTCTTCTAACTTTGAATTTTTAATATTATTGGGCATATTAAAATTATTATTTTTATTATTTTTATTATTTTTAATTTGAATTTTTTCTATAGGGTCTGTGGTTGGAAGGATTAACTTAACTTCATCTCTTAATATATTAGCATCTATTTTAAACATTTTAGAAACTTCTTTTATAAATAAATCCCTTTCAACAGGACTATTTAAATTAGCTATAATTTTAGCTGTTTCGGATAAAAATTCTATTTTTTGAGTTAATACGTCTAAGTTATACTTTTTTTGATTTTCTTTGATTTGAAATATAATATAACTGTGTGAATTGTTTAGTAAATTAATAAAATTTTTACTTCCCCACTTTTTTATATACTCGTCTGGGTCTTTGGCATCTGTGACCTGTAGAACTCTTACTGAAAAATTATTTTTAATAAGTAAGGGAATTGCTCTAGATATTGCTTTTGTTCCTGCATCATCTGAATCAAATAAAAGAATTACTCTACTTGCATACTTTTTCAAGACAAAAATATGCCCCTCATTAAAAGAAGTTCCGAGTGAAGCAACAACATTTTGAATGCCTATTTGATATAACGCTAAAACATCCATATAGCCTTCGACTAATATTAACTCTTTATTGCTTCTTATATTATTTGTGTTTTTTGCGAAGTTAATACTATATAAATTATAACTTTTATTGAAAATAAGAGTATCTGGAGAATTCATATACTTCGGCATTTTTGTATTGCCAACTATTTCTCTACCTCCAAAGCCTATAATATTCCCCCGCACATCTATAATAGGAAACATTAAACGCCCTGAAAATCTATCAAAAAAAGAACCCTCTTTGCTTTTTATTACAAGACCTGTTTCTAATATTACTTCATCACTATAGCCGTTATTTTTCAAGAAATTATATATTTCAGTACTATATTTCAGAGCATAACCGAGACCATATTTAATTCTTATAGAAGGAGCTATTTTTCTTTGGTTTAGATATTGATTTGCGATATTTCCTTCTTTGGTAGATAGATTATCATAATATTTGCGAGCTACTAATTTATGTATTTTGTATAATATAAGTTTTTTTTGATAAGTTTTTTCTGAATTAAGCATATCCTGATCTTTTTCGGGTAGAACATAATTGATTCTATCAGCTAAGAATTTAACTGTTTCTGGAAAATTTAAATTTTCTATATTTTGCACAAAATTATATATAGAACCCGATTCTCCACAACCAAAACAATGATAAAGTTGATTATGAGGACTTACATTAAAAGAAGGCGTATTTTCTGAATGAAACGGGCAAAGCCCAACGTAATTATTACCACTTTTTTTAAGCTGTACATATGAGCCTATAAGATCAATAATATCGTTACCTGTTCTAATTTCTTCTAAAATCTGTTCTGAATATCTCATTGAATTTTATCCTTAATTTTATCCTTAATTTTATTCTTATAATTATATCCAAAAATATTAACTTTAATAATTATAAATAATTGTTAATCAGACATCGTTTATATTTATTATTTTATAACATTTAATTGCTTACTCGACTTATTCGACAAAATATATTCAAGTCCTTTTTATATTTTTTTATTTTATATTATTTTATATTAATTTATAATTTATTTTTTATTAATTTATATTTTTTTATAGCATAACGGTCGGTCATGCTCGCTATATAATCACAAATAATTCTCGGTTTAGAACAGCTATGTAACTTCCAAAGCTCTAGAAACTCTAACGGTAGTTCTTCAAAATTTTTGATATAATAATAATAAAGCTCTTTAATCATGAATCCATAATTGGTGCGCTCTTCCACTACTATATTTGCTTTATATACGTTTTCAAATAAAAAAGCTCTTAATTTATACATTTGTGACTTTACTTCTGGAGTCATAATTATGTTATTAACATTTAGACTATTATTAATTACATCATTTACTAAAAAATTAATAATCTGCTTAGGAGTTTGACCGAGAACATCTAATATATCTTTTGGTAATTCTTCTTTTTTCAGTATTCCTGCTATAATAGCATCTTCTATGTCATGATTAATATAAGCGATCTTGTCTGAAATTTGGACTATTTTCCCCTCTAAAGAATTTGGAGAACATCTTCCTCTATGATTTAAAATACCGTCTAGCACTTCATGCGTTAGATTTAGACCCTCACCATTTTTTTCTAATTTTTGTACTACTCTGACACTTTGTTCGTTATGTCTAAACCCGCCCTCTAGTATTTCATTTAGGCAATCTTCACCTAGATGCCCAAAAGGAGTATGCCCTAGATCATGTCCTAGAGCTATAGCCTCTGCGAGGTCTTCATTTAGAGATAGGCAAGAAGCGATCGTGCGTGAAATTTGGGAAACTTCTAGAGTATGAGTCATTCTGGTTCTAAAATGGTCATTTTCTGGAGCTATAAAAACTTGAGTTTTGTGGGTAAGTCGCCTAAATGCTCTGCTATGAATTATTCTATCTCTATCTCTTTGAAAACAGGTTCTAATATTGCAATGTTCTTCATAAACATCTCTACCTTTGGAATTTACGCTTCTAGATGCGTAAGGACTTAACATATTTTCTTCATTTTTTTCTTTAAGAAGTCTTACTTGCAAAACTACACACCTTCTTTCTATTATTTTATTATTTTATTATTTTATTATTTTATTATTCTACTTTAATTCAATATATCCTTTAATATCCTTTAATACGCTTAATATTATTTATAACTCTAAATAAACTTATTAATTAGTACTTTAAAAGCAATAAAAATTAATATAAAACCACCCAATTTTTCTGTGTGGCTTGAGAATTTTTCTTCTAGTCTTTCTCCCAACTTATTCCCTATGTATATGCCTAAAAAAGACATAATAAAAGCCACTATCCCTATTGTTATACACGCTTTTATTATATTTATTTTTAAGGCATAAAAGCTAATTCCTACTGCAAAAGCATCTATACTCGTAGCAATTCCTAGCGTAATTAACTGCTTAAATTCATTAAGTTTATTTTTACCGCCACCATCATCATAATTATTATTATAGCCATCATCACCATCTGACTTAGAAAAAATCATATCAAGACCGACGGAGTTTAGCAATATAAATGCCACTATATAATCATACTTTTGGACTTGTTCTTTTAGTGTACCTGCCATTAAGTAGCCCGCAAGGGGCATAAAAAACTGAAACAATCCAAAACATAGCCCAAATCTAAAC
>JAWXUY010000063.1:0-1856 GCA_044425885.1 bacterium
TTATGTTTATATGATAAATATATATAAATATATAAAATAAGTCAATAATATTTATTATTATATATATTTTATATATTTATACCATCTAAAAATTTAATCAAATTTTACTATTAATTAAATTGACTTTTAATATAACTTATGCTAAAATTTACTATACATAAGCTATTTAATATATAAAAATTAAAATAAAAAATTAAATTTTACGGAGGATTTATTTTATGGGGTTATCGGCTGGTGATATAATTATCATTTTGTTAGTTGTGGCTGGGGCTGGTTTTGGGATACTTGTATATTTCAATAAAAAGGCTAGTGTAAAATTGGGTGAACATCAAGAGATGATAGACCGTGCAAAACAAACAACATCTATATTTGTGATAGATAAGAAACGTTGTAAAGTAGACGAGATAAACTTGCCTAAAATGGTGACTGAGCAGATGCCTAAGCACTACAAATATTTAAAATTAAACTTTGTCCAAGCAAAAGTTGGTCCACAGATACTTACTCTTATATGTGATAAGAAAGTATATGAAGCTCTAACAGTTAAGAAAAATGTAAAAGTAGAGCTTGCTGGTATGTATATAGTAAGTGTGGTAGGAATGAAGACAGATGCTGAGTTAAAGCAACTAAAAAAAGAAAGAAAAGAAAAAGAGAAGCTTAAAAAGATAGAAGAACGAGAACGAGAAAAACAAAACCAAGTTTAAAAACATTTTTAAAACAAAAAAAAACACGCCTTATAATATTTTTAAGTGCGTGTTTTTGTGATGCATAAATTAAGTTATACTTTTTATTAAGTTAAGAAAGTTTAATTTTTGTTCTGGTGAAAGTCTTACCCAATATTTTAATAATTCGATTTCTTCATCATTTAGATTAACAAAAGTTTTTTGATTGGTATTGTCTGTAAAAAATTGAGATAATGTAATACCAAACGCATTACAAATACTTTCGATAGTAGATATAGTAGGGGTATTGTTTCTGGTAAATAAATTTGATATTGTAGACTGAGATAAGCCTGAATTTTTAGCAAGCCTGTATTCAGTCCAGTTTCGGTCTTCCATAAGTTCTTTTATTCTATTTAAAACATTCATTAATTTTAAAATCTCCTTTGGTTAACATTTTACAATTAATTTTAAACATAAAATAGCATTCATATGTATTGACAATACAACTTAAATGAGTTATAATTAATAATTATCTAGAAATGACAATTACTATAAAATGACTTGCGAGAATATATTTTGCATATACCAAAAAGTAGAGATTAGGGAGTGTTGTCTTAAAAAAAAACACAGCTTTAGAAAAATATAAAACTGTGTTTAAAATATTACTCATCTTTTGTATATTTAATAATATCAGAAATATCACAATCTAAAATTAAGCATAGAGTATCTAATGTTTTGGTTGTAATAGGCATATTTTTTTTCATTCGGTGTATGGTATTTGAATGGATGCCTTGTTTGTAGATTAAATTATACTCGGTAATATTTTTTTTAATTAGAGTATTAAAGAATGGTTCAAAAGAAATCAAGTTAATCACCTCTATTAAAGAATAACATATTCAACATATTGACTATATATATTATATTTAGTATAATTATATTTAGTATATATATTTATAAAGGAGGGTGACTATAAAATGACTTGCGAGAATATATTTTGCATATACCAAAAAGTAGGCGGAGAGTGTAGTTTGGAGAGAATAAGCATAGATAACGCTGGTATGTGCGAGGATTGTATACAAATTGACGTGGACGAGAAAAAGCTACAAGGACTTAAAAATAAACTGCTAAAGAAATATGAGCAGTATTATAAAGACTATGACTATGATTAAGAGGTTAAGCACACCAAAAAAAACACGC